>DATCGH010000469.1:0-2095 GCA_036509055.1 Caldimonas sp. | reverse complement strand
GGATGACGTCGACGAAGGGTTCCTGAACGCCGCGGTCGCTGACCAGGCGGACGTAGAGACGGCCATCGGCGCGCTTCTGCAACGTCGCCCGGGTGGTAGGAAGGACCGGGTTGTAGTCGACGTTGGCGGCGCGATAGGCCTCGGGCGGCGCGACGCGGATGCGCAGGTTGGCCTGCTCCTCGACCGTCATGCTGGTGACTTCGATCTCCGCCTGCATCGCCTCGCCGAGCGCGGACTGCACGCTGAGGCGGCCGAGGCCGAGAGCGGAGGCCCAAGGAGAAGCCAGCGTCAGCATCGCGGCGGCAATGCCCGTCAGCGCGAACCGCCCCGAGAATTTCAGTTTTCTTTTCAAGGCGTCTCCCGAATGGAAATTAGCGGGCCGCATCCGAGCTTCCCTGACTCGATGCGCCCTTCACGCGACCCGAAATCCGACTGGCCGCAAAGACGGAAAAGACCATAGCATCAGCGAGATACGGTAGCAAGCTCATGCAATGGCTGACATTCGCGGAGAACGCGGTTCCGAGTCTTCTGCACGCCGTTGTTGCGGAGAGACAACGACATCAAGGCCTGACTAGCGGTCGATTCAGCTCTCCAAAAGGATTCGCAGCGTTCTTCGAAGCGGCTCCGCGGCGCCCCACAGCAGCTGGTCGCCGACCGTGAACGCGCCCAGATAGCGCTCTCCCATCGCCAGCTTTCGCAGCCGGCCGACGGGAATCTTCATCGTACCGGTCACCGCCACCGGCGTGAGGTCGCGAATGCTGTCGGCCCGTGTATTCGGCACGACCTGGACCCACTCGTTGTCGGCGGCGATCATGGACTCGATGTCGGCCAGAGGCACGTCCTTCTTGAGGCGAATCGTCAGCGCCTGGCTGTGGCAGCGCATCGCGCCGATGCGCACGCAGATCGAGTCGATCGGCACCGGCCCGGCGCCGCCCGCGAAGCCGCGGCCGAGGATCTTGTTGGTCTCGGCGCCGCCCTTCCACTCCTCGAGGCTGGTGCCGTCGCCGCGGTCGGCGTCGATCCACGGGATCAGGCTGCCGCCGAGGGGCACGCCGAAGTTGGCGATCTCGGCCGGGGTGAGCGACTGCTGCTTGGCCAGCACCTTGCGATCGATCTCGAGGATCGCCGACTTCGGGTCGTCGAGCAGCGCCCGCACGTCGGCGTTGAGCGTGCCGTACTGGGTCAGCAGTTCGCGCATGTGCTGCGCGCCGCCGCCCGAGGCCGCCTGGTAGGTGGTGCAGGTCATCCACTCGACGAGGTCGGCCTTGAACAGCGCGCCCACGCCCATCAGCATGCAGCTCACGGTGCAGTTGCCGCCGATGTAGTTGCGCACGCCGCGCTTCATCGCGTCCCTGATCACGCCGAGATTGACCGGGTCGAGGACGATGACCGCGTCGTCCTGCATGCGCAGGGTCTTGGCGGCGTCGATCCAGTAGCCCTTCCAGCCGGCAGCGCGCAGCCGTGGATAGACGTCCTTGGTGTACTCGCCGCCCTGGCAGGTGATGATGGTGCCGCAGCGCTTCAGCGCCTCGATGTCGTAGGCGTCCTGCAGCCGGGTCTCGTTCTTCGCGAACTTCGGCGCCGTGCCGCCCTTGTCGCTGGTGCTGAAGAAGAGCGGCTCGATCAGCGCGAAGTCGCCTTCGGCTTGCATCCGATCCAGCAGCACGGAGCCGACCATGCCGCGCCAACCGACCAATCCTGTGAGTTCCATTGCCTGTGCCCTGAGTTGAAGTGTGGGGTTTCCTTCGTTCCGCCGGCCGCATCGGGCCGGGGACAGGGCACGACGAACCGGAGCGAACTAGCTCTTGGTGATCGTCTTTTTGGTGCCGACGGCGCTTGTCGCCGTCGTCCGAGCCAGCGCGCCGACGACGGCGTCACCCATCTGCCGCGTGCCGACCCTCTTGCCGCCCTCGGCCCAGATGTCGGCGGTTCGCAGCCCGGAGGCGAGCACGGCCTGCACCGCCTGCTCGATGCGAGCGGCGGCTTCCGGCTGGTTGAGGGAGAAGCGAAGCATCATGGCGACGGACAGAATTGTAGCCAGCGGATTGGCCAGGTCCTTGCCGGCGATGTCGGGGGCGCTGCCGTGGCTCGGCTC
>DATCGH010000468.1:0-2435 GCA_036509055.1 Caldimonas sp. | reverse complement strand
CCGTGAACGACGATTCCTCGCCCGCCGCCGAGCCCCGAACCGTCGCATCCACGCCCGTGGCCGCCACGCCGCCGCGCGGGCCGCTGCTCTGGCGGTGGAGCGGTCCCATCGTCCTGCTGCTGACGCTCGTCTCGCTCCTCGCGCTCGCGCTCGCCTGGCGCGCCGACCAACGGGTGCACAGCAGCGAGCGCGAGCTGGTGAAGCGGCAGCAGGAGAGCGCCGACCGCTCTGCCGAGGCGATGCTGCTCGCCCGCCAGGCCCAGGACGCGATGCGCGAGGCCACCGCCAAGGTCGCCTTGCTCGAGGCCCGCCTCGGTGAAGTCGCGCTGCAGCGCGGCCAGCTCGAGGAGCTGGTGCGCTCGGTGGCCCGCTCGCGCGACGAGAACCTGGTCAACGACATCGAAGCCGCGGTGCGCGCGGCGGTGCAGCAGTCGGCGCTCACCGGCAGCGCCGAGCCCCTGGTGGCGACCCTGAAGCAGAGCGACGAGCGCCTGGCGCGCGCCAACCAGCCGCGGCTCGAGCCGATCCGGCGGGCGATCGCCCGCGACCTCGACCGGGCCAAGGCATCGGGCGTCGCCGATGTCGCGACCCTCTCGATCAAGGTCGACGAGGTGGTGCGCATGGTCGACGAGCTGCCGCTGCTCTCGGCCTCGGAGCCGCGCCGCGACTTCGCGGCCGAGGACCGACCGCCGCTCGAGGAGGCGCCGGCGCCCGCCGCCGCGGCCTCCGGGCCCGAGGCTCTCGGCGACCGGGTGTCGCGCGAGCTCGGCCGGGCCGGCCGCTTCTTCGCGGTGAACATCTGGTCGGAGGTCCGCTCGCTGGTTCGGATCACGCCGATCGCTCATCCGGAGGCGATGCTGGTCGCGCCGGACCAGGTCTTCTTCCTGCGCGAGAACCTGAAGCTGCGTCTGCTCAACGCCCGCCTGGCGCTGATGGCGCGCCAGTTCGACGCCGCCCAGGCTGACTTGAAGTGGGCCCAGGGCGCGATCGAGCGCTATTTCAATCGCGGCTCGAAGCGGACGCAGATCGCGACCGAGATGCTGCGTCAGGTCGCGCAGCAGGCGCGCGGCACCGGCGTCGCCCGGCCCGACGACACGCTCGCGGCGCTCGCCACCGTCGCAGCGCCCCGCTAGACGGCGATGGTGGTGCCCCCACGCTCACTTCGTTCGCTGCCCCCCGAGGGGGCGGCCGCGCCCTTGGGGCGGCCCGGCGGGCGCGGCGTTCCATGCGCGTAACGATCTGGTTCGTGCTGCTGTTCGCCGTGGCCGTGGTGGCTGCGTCGACCTTCGGCACCAACGACGGGCTGGCCTCGTTCTACTGGGGCGGCTGGCGGCTCGATGTCTCGCTCAACCTGTTCCTGCTGGTGCTGATCGGCACCTGCTTCCTGCTCGTCGCCGTGATCCAGGCGCTGACGTCGCTCGTCGGCCTGCCGCGGCGGGCGCGCGAGTGGCGGGTCGCCCGTCGCGACCGCAGCGGCCAGGCGGCGCTGCGCGACGCCCTCGCCCAGTACTTCGGCGGCCGCTATACCCGGGCCCAGAAGTCGGCGCAGCGCGCGCTCGCGATCCAGATCGAGACGCCCGAGCTGGCCCAGGACAACGAGTTCACCGTGCTCGGCCATCTGCTCGCCGCGGGCAGCGCGCATCGCCTGCAGAACCGCGCGCTGCGCGACGAGGAGCTGCGTGAGGCGCTGGCGATCGCCGAGCGCAGCCCCTCGGCGCGCTCGGCCGAGGAGGGCGCCCGCCTGCTCGCCGCCGAATGGGCGCTCGACGATCGCGAAGCGCCGCGCGCCCTGAAATTGCTCGCCGACCTGCCGCTCGGCGTGGCCCGCCGCACCCATGCGCTGCGCCTGAAGCTGCAGGCGGCACGCCTCGGCCGCCAGGCGCAGGAAGCGCTCAAGACGGCGCGCCTGCTGGTGAAGCACCAGGGCTTCTCGGAAGTGGCCGCGGTCGGCCTGCTGCGCTCGCTCGCATTCGAGGCGCTCGACACGGTGCACGACCTCGATCAGCTGCGTCGTCTGTGGAACGGCTTCGAGGCGGCCGATCGGCGCGATCCGTTCGTCGCTGCCCGGGCCGCGCACCGGGCGATGTCGTTCGACGCCGCCGAGGAGGCGCGGGCCTGGCTGCGTCCTCTGTTCGATCGCATCACCGATCTCGGCGCCGAGGAGCGGGCCGTCGTCGCCGAAGCCCTGGCCCTGGCCGTGCCCGGCATCGGCGCCGAATGGCTGCCGCGGCTCGAGTCGGCCTGTGCCGCGTTGCCGCGCGACGGCAGCGTCGCCCTGGCCGCGGGCTGCGCCCTCGCCGAGCGCGGCCTCTGGGGCAAGGCGCGCGCGCTGCTGGAGCTCGCCGCCGCCGCCTACGAGGCCGCTGCACGCCTGGGGTGATGAAACCCGGCTGATACAATGCACGCACTGCGGCTGTAGCTCAGCTGGATAGAGT
>DATCGH010000467.1:0-5067 GCA_036509055.1 Caldimonas sp. | reverse complement strand
GCACCGGCGACTTCAAGGCATCGACACGAGGGCGTGACGAGCGCATCAAGGCGCACCTGGACCTGGTCAAGTCGATAGCCGGGGACATCCGAGCCCGGCCACTGGGAAGGGGCATGGATCTCGACGACCTCGTCGCGTACGGCTCAATAGGCCTCGTCGAGGCGGCCACGCGGTTCGAGGAGAGGGGCGTGCCGTTCTCCGCCTTCGCCCGCCCGCGGATTTACGGTGCGATCGTCGATGGCATTCGCACCCAACACTGGTTCGGCCGCCGGGCTGACCGCCGCCTTCGAATCGACCGCGTCGGTCACGACTGGCAGGTCGCGCTCGGCGCCGGCCATCAGGCCCACAACGACGTCCGGCGGAACGGCCGCCCGATGGTCTGTCCTCCGACCGAGACGGAGGACGTCGCCGACCAGGTAGCCGTCGCCCTGCGCTGCTTGCCCGTGCTCGAGCGGCGGGTCGTCGAGCTCCACCACTACCAAGACAAGACGATCACCCAGGCGGCCAAGGAGCTGAGGATCGGCCGTCCCCGGGCGTCACGCCTTCACGCCCGAGCGCTCGTCACCCTCCGGGCCGCAGTCGAAAGGTCTACCTCCTATCCCTACCGCCCAGAGGCGCACGAAACCGAGAGGTCGCGCCCAGCCGACCTGACGGCCGTGAGGCCTTCGTCGTGAGCGCTCGCGGTGCGCACATCGTCGGCCCGACGAGCGTCCCGGCCAACGACGAATCCGACACGCCCTCCGGCCTTCGTGACCTCGGTCGCTTCGTGCGGCTCCTGGCGCCGCTTTTGGCCAAGGAGCTGGCTTCGATTCTGCCCGTCCGTGATAGCGTTTCCGGCGCTGACGTTTCGCCGCGCCCTGGAAAGGAGAAGGGAACATGGCGCAGCGAAGTAGAGGGGAGCGGGTCCTCGGACCCTATCCCATCGGAAGACAATGGCGAGTCGTCGTGGTCGGAGCAGGAGGCGAGAGAGATAGTCGGTTCTATCCGACGAAGGAAAAGGCCGAAGAAGTCATCCGCGCGGTGAGGAAGGAATTCGCGAGGCAGGGACGGAAGACGATGCAAGAAGCGCTCGACGCATACGAGGAGTACCTCTCGACGGACAAGCAGAACAAGGCTGTGTCCGTGGCGAACACCATGTACAGGTTGGAGACGTTCTTCTCCGACAAGGACATGATGCTCGGCGATCTCACGCCGAGAGCCTGCGAGGGTTACTACGAGGAGCTGCGGAAGCGGAACACCCGAACGAACAAGGTGTTCTCGGTGGACAGCCACCGAACCATTCTTGCAGCGGCGAAGACGTTCCTGCGGTGGTGCATGGGGAAGCCGCGGAAGTGGATCTCGCGAAGTCCGGTGGAGGAAGTGCAGGGGGTCGGGAAGAGGAAGCACGGAAAGCCTCAGCTCCGGATCGACGAAGCACGGAGGTGGGTCGCGAAGGCGACGGAGATGGCGGGGCAGGGCGAGTCGGGAGCGGTCGCCGCTCTCGTGTCGCTGCTGATGGGGATGAGGGCGTCGGAGATCACGACGAGGGTCGCGAGAGATCTCGACGATGGTGGGAGGCTGCTCTGGATACCCGACGCGAAGACCGAGGCGGGGAAGCGGACCCTACAGGTGCCGGAGGTGTTGCAGCCGTACCTGAAAGGGCTCGCGGAAGGGAAGGCGCCGGAGGAGAAGCTCTTCGGCGATCACTGGCGGGATTGGGTGAGGAAGTGGGTGCAGCGAATCTGCCTGGAGGCCAAGGTCCCCCAGGTCACCGCGCACGGGATGAGGGGGCTGCACTCGACCCTCGCTCTCGAGCACGGCGCTTCCGCCCACGTCGTCGCCTCGTCTCTGGGCCACGAGTCGTTCTCGACCACAGTCGAGAGCTACGCGAAGCCCGAAGCGATCGCAGGGGCGCGCCAGCGGCGGGTGCTGACCGTGCTCGATGGGGGCAGATTCGCCTCCTCACCTTGAAACGATTCGAGCCCGAATCGTTTCAAACCGCCTTTCAAGAAAATAAAACCTAAGAATTTTGTGGAGCTGAACGGGATCGAACCGTCGGCCTCCTCAATGCCATTGAGGCGCTCTCCCAGCTGAGCTACAGCCCCGTGAGGGTCGATTAACTAGCAGCCGCGGGCGCCCGGGTCAACGCGCGCGCGGCTCCCGCGGCGATTTCCCGTCGGAAATGCGGGTTTTTGGGCGGGTGGGGCGCCCCGGTATATAAAGGAGGGGCACGCACGATGGACCCGTTCGAGGCTATCCGGAAGGAACGCAAGACCGGCACGGTGTATTGCGGGACGACGAAGGACGCGAAGGGCGTCGTGGCCCTGGCGACGGCGTTCGGGCTGAAGGGCGACGCCAGCCTCTACCATCAGGTCGACGCCGCGGAGGCGCGCGAGATCCTCGTCGCGATCCTGCACCGCGACCTCGCCCACGGAAACCGGCAGCTGTCGCAGGCGCGCGCCGAGGCGCTGGCGGGCCAGGTGCTGGAGCGCTTCGCCGACCCCGGCATTCGCTTCCTGACGAACGCCAAGTTCAAGCAGGTGGCGGGCGCGCTGGTGCTGTCGCACTGGGATCCCGCGACCACGTCCACCTTCGATACCGGCCTGCTGTTTCTGGGCACCGGAGAGTCCGGCTGCGTCTGGTTCTCGGAAGACGACTGAGGACGTCCACCGTCAGCGCGGGAACAGGGTCTCGAACTTCGGGTCGCCGCGCAGCCGATCCCAGTCGTTGGCCAGATAGAGGTCGCGCAGCGCGAAGCGATCGCTGCGGCCGGGTCCCGGGTGCAGCGCCACGATCTCCAGCTCGGCGATAGCGGCGCGTGTCTCGCCCAGCGCGGCGGCGCACTCGGCCAGCCGGACGACGTTGCTCGGGTCGGCGCGCTCGGCCTCGGTGACGTGCGCGCGCGCGAGGCGCGCGGCTTCGATCTCGCCGGCGGCGGCGTACGTCGAGCACATGAGCAGGTGGATCTCGGCGTCGCCGCCCAGGCGCGCCGCGATGCCGCCCGCGCCGGCGCGCAGCGCCTCGCGCAGGCGATCGCGCGTGCGCGCGTACAACGCCGGCGGCACCCGTTCCAGCGCGGCGCGCGCGGTCATCAACTTGGCGCGCAGCTGGCGCGCCTCGTCCAGCGCGTCCGCGCGACGCGTGAACGGATCGCGAACGAAACGGTTGCTGGCGCCGCTCATCATCGCCATGCCCGCGGCGCGTGAGGCGAGCAGCTGCGAGCGCTGCCGTTCGCGTTCGGCCTTCGCGGCGGCGAGCTCCAGCGCGCGCGACGGTTGCACGCGCGCGGCCGCCGTCCATTCCCCGACGGCCTGGTGGTACAGCGCCGCCGCGTCGGCCCAGCGCTGCTCGCCGTCGGCGGCCGCGGCCTGCGCGTAGAACTTGCTCGCGACCGCGCGCTCGATCGGCGCGCCCACGTCGACGGTGACCGTGACGGTGGTGGTGCGGCCCGGCTGCAGCGGCAGCGACGACGGCCGATCGGCCGCCAAGACAACCACCAGCGTGAAGAGGCCCCGCAACACGACGGCGACATATTAGCCGCCGATTCAGAAGCCTGCTGCCGCTATGGCGTGTAACAGGTGCAGTCGTTCTGCCCGTCGCACGGCGTGTTCGTGGGGGCGTACATGCACGGCACGTTGTTGCAGCAGGGGGTGTCGCTGTTGCAGTTCTGGCCGAGGAGGCCGCAGATGATGCCGCCGTCGCCGCCCGTCGGGCGCGGCGGGACGCAGGTTCCGCTGGGCGCGCCCACCTCGATGAAGCAGATCAGCCCCGCGCAGCAGTCGCCGGTGGCGGTGCAGGTGTTGCCCGATCGCACGCAGGCGGGGCCGCCGTCGGTGGTGGACGTCAGGCAGCGATAGGTGCCCGTCGAGTCCGGGACGCACGGGGCGAGGTTGCAGCATTCCGCGGAGGTGCTGCAGGTATCACCCGCCTTGCGGCAGCAGCTCGGGTCGCTGCCCTTGTAGACGCCGGTCCCGCCGTCGCTGCTGCACGTTCCGCTGCCGAGGCAGCGGGGCAGGCCCAGCCGGTCGAAGGCGCAGCACTGGACCTTGGGACTGACGGGGCAGTCGCAGTCGCTCTGCGCGTTGGTGCAGGCGTTGCCGCCGGGCAGCTTGCAGATGCCGCCCGGCACCTGGTTGCCGTGGTTCTGTGCGCAGATGCCGATGCTGATGTCCGTCGGGCCGGTGACCGGGTTGCAGGTGACCTCGCCGGTCGAGCCGCCGCAGCATTCGGCCGCGCTGGTGCACAGGCTGTTCAGGATCTTGCAGCCGAGGCCCGGCTGGCAGACGTCGATGCCGCTCAGCGGCCAGGGCGCGCAGATCTTGCTGCAGCAGCTGCCGCAGCCGTTGCAGATGACGCCGTCGTGCTGGCACGAGCCCGCGCCGGTCGTCCCGGGCTCCTTGCAGACGCCGACGGTCGCGCCCGTCGCGCGCTGGCACCAGCCCGTGCAGCAGTCGGTGTCGCGCCCGCAGACGTCGCCGGGCTGGATGCACCAGGAGGCGCCGAGCGCGCACTTGCCGTTCGTGCACAGGCCCGAGCAGCAGGGTGGTGTGGCACCGGCGTCGGGCCCGCACGGGTTGCCGGACGTCGCGCAGGTGTTGTTGAGCGGCCGGCACGTGCCGGCGTTGCAGGCGCCGCTGCAGCACGACGCCGAGCTGGTGCAGCCCTGGTTGTCGGCGATGCAGCTGGGTGCCGACGCGCAGACGCCCTGCGTGCACTGGAAGTTGCAGCAGTCGGTCGCGACCGCGCACGTGGCGCCCGGACCGGCGCAGCTTCCGATCGAGGACCCGCCCGTCCCGGCCATTCCCGCCATGCCGCCCACCCCCGCCGCGCCGCTGGCGCCGGCCATGCCGCCCACGCCGGTCGTGCCCGCCATGCCGCCGACGCCGCCAGCCCCCGCCATGCCGCCCATACCGCTCATTCCGCCTGCCGAAGTTCCTGCGGCGCCCGTCGCACCGGCGGCGCCCGTGGTGGTTGTGCCCGCGGCGCCCGTCGTTCCCGCGGCGCCCGTCGTGCCCGCGGTGCCTGTCGTGCCCGCGGCGCCCGTATCGCCGGCCGCGCCTGTGGTGCCCGCGGCGCCCGTATCGCCGG
>DATCGH010000466.1:0-2302 GCA_036509055.1 Caldimonas sp. | reverse complement strand
CTGACGCGGGACGGTTCGAGCTTCTCGCTCGACCGGCTGGAAGCGACCGAGTTTGTCGGCACGCGCGGCTTTCGCGTCGAGTACTCGATGGTGCGCAAGCTCGACGAGGTGCGCCTGCGCGGCGTCGCCTTCGGGGCGGTGCGCAACGGCGAGCTCTTCCTCATCAACTACTCGGCGCCCCGCCTCGCCTTCTATCCCAAGCACGCCGCGGGCGTCGAGGCGCTGGCGCGCAGCGCCAGGGTCAAGGGCTGAGGGCAGCCTTCAGCGCTCGCCCTTCGGCCTGGACGGGCCTTTCTCCGCGGTGGATCCCGACCGCACGCCGCGCGCCTGCAGCGCGTCGCGCAGCAGGTACTCCACCTGGGCGTTGGCGCTGCGCAGCTCGGCGGCCGCCAGACGCTCGATCTCGGCCCAGAGGGCCGGATCGATGCGCAGCAGGAACGCCTTCTTGTCGGGGCTCGCCATGGGGCGAATGGCCGCTGGGTGCCGGACCTCGACTCAGGTGTAGAGGGTGCCGGTGTTGACGACCGGCTGTGCATCGTGGTCGGAGCAGAGCACGACCAGCAGGTTGCTCACCATCGCCGCCCGCCGCTCGTCGTCGAGCTGGACCAGGCCGCGCTCGGCCAGGCCCTTGAGCGCCATCTCGACCATGCCGACAGCGCCGGCGACGATCTTCGAGCGCGCCGCGATCACCGCCTCCGCCTGCTGCCGGCGCAGCATCGTGCCGGCGATCTCGGGCGCATAGGCGAGGTGGGTGAGCTTGGCATCGACGACGACGATGCCCGCCTGGGCGAAGCGCTGCTGCAGCTCGTCGCGCAGCGCCGCCGAGACCTGCTCGGTGCCCGAGCGCAGCGTCACCTCCGCCGACGGTTCCGCGCCGGGCTCGTCGAAGTGGTCATAGGCGTAGCTGAGGGCGAGGTGGCGAACCGCCGACTCGGCCTGGGTGAGCACGTAGGCCTCGTAGTTCTCGACGTCGAAGCTCGCCATCGCCGTGTCGTCGACGCGCCAGACGATCGCCGCGGCGATCTCGATCGGGTTGCCGCGCTGGTCGTTGACCTTGAGCTTCTCGCTGTTGAAGTTGTGGGCGCGGACCGAGATCTTGGTCTTCGCATAGAACGGGTTCGCCCAGCGCAGGCCGCGCTCGCGGTCGGTGCCGCGGTAGCTGCCGAAGAGGAGCAGCAGCGCCGCCTGGTTCGGCTGCAGCATGTAGAGGCCGGCCAGGCACCAGACCGCGACCAGGGAGGCGAACACCAGGATCGCGATCGCGATTCCGGTCGGGCGCATCGCCAGCAGGGCGATCGATCCGAGCAGGGTGAGAAGGCCGACCGCGATGTAGACGTAGCCGCTGCTGGTGGAGGCCGGCCGCTCTTCGGTCGATTGGATCGTCATGACATGCTCCCTGAGTGAGTCCTTCGACTCGGCGGCGTCTTGCCGCTGATGTCAAAGTGATATCACTTTAGTAGCAGATCGGCCGAGCCGTCAAGCGCTTTCCGCTCAGGCGGTCGCTTCGGCGCTCAAGCCGACCAGGGCCGGATCGCCACGCCCCAGGCGAACCAGCACCGGCGCCGGGCCGCTGAGGTCGACCACCGTCGTCGGCTGCCGCGGGCAGGCCCCGGCATCGACGATCGCCTGCACCACCTTCTCGTAGCGCTCGCGGATCCGCTCCGGGTCGTTCATCGGCTCGGCCTCGTCGGGCGCGATCAGGGTCGTCGCCAGCAGCGGCTGGCCGAGCAGGTCGAGCAGGGCGGTGGTGACCGGATGCTCCGGGACGCGCAGGCCGATCGTCCGGCGCGACGGATGCGAAACCCGGCGCGGCACCTCCTTGGTCGCCTCGAGGATGAAGGTGAACGGTCCCGGCGTCGCCGCCTTGAGCAGCCGGTACTGCTTGTTGTCGACCCGGGCATAGCTCGCCACCTCGGAGAGATCGCGGCAGAGGAGGGTGAGGTGATGCCGGTCGTCGACGCCGCGGATCCGGCGCAGCAGCTCCGCCGCGGCCTTGTCGTCGAGGTGGCAGACCAGGGCGTAGCTCGAATCGGTGGGAATCGCGGCGACGCCGCCGGTGTGCAGGATCTGCGCTGCCTGCTTCAGCAGGCGCTGCTGCGGATGGGTCGGGTGGACCTCGAAATACTGGGCCATGCGCCGATTGTCGGCAGATCCCGTGCCCGTTTCATGAAGGCGCGTGGACGCGCGGCTCGAGCGCCTCCCAGACGGGCGTCAGGTCCTGCGGCAGCGGCGGCAGGCCGCCGAGGTCGATCCGGCTCTCCTCGGGGCTGTGGAAATCGCTGCCGCGCGAGGCGAGCAGGCC
>DATCGH010000465.1:0-14450 GCA_036509055.1 Caldimonas sp. | reverse complement strand
CCAGGTCAGCGAATCGCGCCGGGTCTCGCGCAGCAGCTTGTGGAAGTTGCGCAGGCGATCCGGGTCGACCCCTTCGCGCACCGCGCAGCCGGGCTCGTCGCCGTGGCGGCAGTCGCGAAAGCGGCACTGCCCGGCCAGGGTTTCGACGTCGCCGAAGCTCGCCGCCAGGGTCGCCTCGTCGATGTCGGGCCGGAGCGTTCTGAGGCCCGGCGTGTCGATGACGCAGGCACCGCCCGGCAGCAGATGCAGCGAGCGCGCGGTGGTCGTATGCATGCCGCGGCTGTCGTGCTCGCGCACCGCGCCGGTGTCCTGGACCGCGTTGCCGATCAGGGTGTTGGTGAGGGTCGACTTGCCTGCGCCCGACGAGCCGAGCAGCACCAGCGTCTGCCCGCCGCAGGCGACGTGGGCGAAGCGGTCGGCGCTGGCCGGATCGGTGGCATCGACGACCACGGTCTGCACCGAGCCCGGGATGCGCTTGCCGAGCGCCGCCAGCCGCTCGTCGCGCAGCGCCGGATCGGCCGCGGCGATGTCGGCCTTGGTCAGGACGACGATCGGCGCGATGCCGCTGGCGTACACCAGCGTCAGGTAGCGCTCCAGCCGGCGCAGGTTGAAGTCGTCGTCCAGGCCCATCACGAGCAGGGCCCAGTCGACATTGCTGACGACCGCATGGCGGCTGCCGTCGCCGTCGCGGCGGGCGATGTGCGAAAGCGGCGGCACGCGCAGCTGCACCCAGCGCGCGCCCGAGGCGTCGCGCGAGGCGAGCACCCAGTCGCCGACGGCGAGCATCGTGCCGTCCTCGAGCAGCTGGCGTGCGAGCCGCGGCACCTGGCGCGCCGGGCTCTCGCGCACGCCGTCGTGGAGCTGCACGGTCTCGCGGTGCACCGCGCTGACCCGCAGCAGGTCGAGACGCTGATCGCTGTCTTCGGCCGAGACGCGGGCGCGCTCGGCGAGCGCCGGCGTGAGGCCGACGCGCTGGAGTCGATCGAAATCGAAGGGTTGAAGCATGTGGAATCCGAAGCAGGGGTTGCGTCTGCGCAGGCGTGCGCGGACGCGAATCGCCGGCAGACGAACTGCCGGAACGAGCGTGCAGGATGCGCCGGGGGGCGGCGCCGGATTCGAACGACTTCGGTGGAACCGGCCTCGAGGACCGGTGCGGAGCTACGCGCGGATCAGGCGGCTGCCGACACGGCGGCAGGAGCAGAGTCAGGCATGGTCTTGGACATGAGGCTCTCCTTTGCTGGCCGGTGGACGGGCGAGGCGCGTGGCGCTTCGGGGTGGCGGCCGACGGCTTGCCGGCGCGGGCCGCAGTCTGCGGCAAGCGCGGGGCGCCGTCAACAAATGCGCTGCGTCGCATCGCGTTTCGCGCAACAGGTCGGCGCCGCGCGGGGGGCAGGCCCTTGCAGAAGAACCGGCCACCCGCACATCCGGAACAAGGTCATTCGGCCCTCGTATGATCGCCGCGCGCTTGTCCCTGTCGCGCCTCACCCGGAGAAAGAATGAAGTCGTTCGTCATCGCTCTTGCAGTCGCCCTGGTCGCGGCCACCTCGGTGCCCGGCGACGCCTTTGCCCGCCGCATCGGCGGCGGCGGTGCGGCCGGCATGCAGCGCAGCGTGCCGCCGCGGGCCACGCCCGAAGCGCCGCGCCCGGCGCCGCCGACGGCCCAGCCCGCCGGCCCGAATGCCGCGGCGGCCGCCGCGCCCGCGGCCGCCGCGGCGAAGCGCTCCTGGCTCGGCCCGATCGCCGGCCTCGCCGCCGGCCTCGGCATCGCCGCGCTGATGAGCCACCTCGGCTTCGGCGAGGCGTTCGGCAACATCCTCACCCTCGTGCTGCTGGCCGGCCTCGCCTTCTTCGCGATCCGCTTCCTGCTGCGCCGCTTCGGCCCGAAAGCCGCCGGCGGTCAAGGCTCCCTGCAGTTCGCGGGCGCCGGCGCGCCCCTGCAGCCGGTTCGCCTCGAGCCCCAGGCCTATGCCGGCGGCAGCGCGCCGCTCGCGGCGGCAGCGAACGGCGCGAGCCTGCCCGCGGGCTTCGACGCCGAAGGCTTCGAGCGCATCGCCAAGATGATCTTCATCCGCCTGCAGGCGGCCAACGACGCCGGCGACCTCAAGGACCTGCGCGCCTTCACCACGCCGGAGATGTTCGCCGCGGTCCGGCTCGACCTGCAGGAGCGCGGCCCGACGGCGCAGCGCACCGACGTCGTCCGGGTCGACGCCGAAGTGCTCGACGTCGCCAGCGAGGCCGATCGGCAGGTCGTCAGCGTCCGCTTCCACGGCCTGATCCGCGAGCAGATCGACGGCGTCGCCGAGCCTTTCGACGAAGTCTGGCACCTGGTGAAGCCGACCGACGGCAGCCGCGAGTGGGCGATCGCCGGCATCCAGCAATCGAATAGCGCGCTGGCCCAGGCGGCTTGAAGCTGTTCGTCGTCACCGGCGCGTCGCGCGGCATGGGCGCGGCGCTGGCCGAGCAGTTGCTCGCCGACGCCGGGCACACGGTGCTCGGCATCGCCCGGCGGACGAACGACGCGCTCGAGACCGTCGCCGCGCAGAGCGGCGCGACCCTGGAGCAGTGGCAGGCCGATCTGGCGGAGCCGATCGGCGTCGCCGCGCGCCTGCACGACTGGCTCGCCGCGCGCGACGGCGCGGGCTTCACCCAGGCCACCCTGGTCAACAACGCCGGCGTGGTGACGAAGATCGGCCCGCTCGAGGACTGCAGCGTCGAGGAGCTGTCCTCGGCCTTGCGCGTCGGCCTCGAGGCGCCGCTGCTCCTCACCGCCGCCTTCCTGCGCGCCACCGCGCGCTGGCGCGGCGAGCGGCGCGTGCTCAACATCTCTTCCGGCCTTGGCCGGCGGCCCATGGCGGGGCAGGCGACCTACTGCGCCGCCAAGGCCGGCATGGACCACCTGTCGCGTGCCGTCGCGCTCGACCAGGCGCTTGTCGGCCACGGCGCAAAGATCGTCTCGCTGGCGCCCGGCGTGATCGACACCGACATGCAGGTGCAGCTGCGCAGCAGCCGCGGGGCCGGCTTTCCCGAGCAGCCGATGTTCGTCAAGCTCAAGGAATCGGGCCAGCTGACCTCCAGCCGCGACGCCGCGGCCCGCCTCGTCGCCTACCTGGGCCGCGCCGATTTCGGCGCTCAGCCGGTGGCCGACGTTCGCGATCCCTGACGACCCCTCTCCGCACGGTCGGCTGCGCCACAATTCGCGCATCCCCGCCCACGAACAGCGCGCGATCGACGCGCCCGGAGATCCCGCATGTCACGACTCGCGCTTGCCGCCCTCGCCTCGGCCGCGCTGCTCTCTGCCTGCGCGCCGCTGCCGCCCGCCCCGCCGCCCCCGCAGAGCACCCCCGCCGTGGCCGTACCGCCTTCGGCCGGATCCGGCGACTGGGTCAAACCGAACGACAAGCTCGTGATCCAGGGGATCCCGCCGATCCCGACCAGCGTCGTCCAGGACGTCGCGCGCTATGCCGACTTCCGCGGCCACGGCTTCGTCGACTGGCATCCGAGCCGGCGGGAAATGCTGGTCTCGCACCGCAAGGCCGGCGCCAGCACGCCGCAGATCTACCGCCTCACGGCGCCGATGGGCGAGCTCGAGCAGCTCACGGATTTCGCCGAGCCGGTCTTTCAGGCGAGCTACGAGCCGCGGACCGGCGACTCGATCGTCTTCGAGCGCAGCACCGGCGGCGACGAAGCGTCGCAGATCTACCGCCTCGACCTGGCGACCCGGCAAGTGACCGTCGTCTCCGAGCCCGACATGCGGCACGATCTCGCCGGCTGGCTGAACCTGAGCAGCCGGCTGATCTATTCCTCGGTGCCGCTGGACCGCACCGCCACCGGCGGGCGGCGTGCCGAGATCGTGCAGACGCTGACGCTGGTCGATCCGACCCATCCGGACGGGCGGCGCAAGCTCGCCGAGCTTCCGGGCGGCGGCTGGGATGTCGGCAGCACATCGTGGGACGACCGCCGTCTCGTGCTCAGCCGCATCTACTCCGCCAACCATTCCGAGGTCTGGCTGCTCGACCTCGCCAGCGGCGAGCGCACCCGCGTCCTGCCGCCGCCGGGCAACGACGACAAGGCGGTGTACCTGGCCGGCGTCTGGAAGCGCGACAACTCGGGATTCTTCTTCGTCAGCGACCGCAGCGGCGAGTTTCGCGAGCTGATGTTCTATTCCCTCGCCGATGCCCGAAGCACGTCGATCACCCGCCACATCAAGGGCGACATCGAAGGTGCGAGCCTCAGCCATGACGGCAAGCTGCTCGCCGTGCGGGCCAAGGTCGAAGGCCGGACCCACCTGGTGTTCTTCGACGCCGCCGCCTTCAACGAGCTGCCGTCGCCGGTGCTGCCCGAGGGCAGCGTAACGAAAGTGAGATTTCATCCGCGGCTGCCGCTGCTCGGGTTCGCGCTCAACAGCAGCAAGGGCCCGAGCCAGATCGGCACCCTGGTGCCGGCGGACGGCGGCTCGCAGGCGTGGACCCGGCCGCACGCTCCCCCGGGGGTCGACACGGCAGGCTTCGCGGAGCAGCAGATCGTCCGCTGGAAGAGCTTCGACGGCCGCGAGATCACCGGCATCGCCGCCTTTCCCGGGGCACGCTTTCCCGGCAAGCGCCCGGTGCTGATCGACATCCACGGCGGGCCCGAGGGCGACGCCAAGTTCGGCTTCCTGGGGCGCAGCAATTACTACCTCGAGGAGCTCGGCGTCGCCGTGATCCGGCCCAACGTTCGCGGCTCCGAAGGCTTCGGCAAGACCTTCCTCACCCTCGACAACGGCAAGAAGCGCGAAGACTCGGTCAAGGACATCGGCGCCCTGCTCGAATGGATCTCCACCCAACCGCGACTCGACCCGAGCCGGGTGGTCGTCGCCGGCGGCAGCTACGGCGGCTACATGAGCCTGGCGGTGGCCACCACTTATGCCGACCGCATCGCCGGGGCGATCGACGTCGTCGGCATCTCCAACTTCGTGAGCTTTCTCGAGAACACCGAGAGCTACCGGCGCGACCTGCGCCGGGTCGAGTACGGCGACGAGCGCGATCCGGAGATGCGCGCCTTCCTGACCAGCATCTCGCCGCTCACCCACGCCGCCAAGATCACCAAGCCGCTGTTCGTGGTGCAGGGCAAGAACGACCCGCGCGTGCCCTGGACCGAGGCCGAGCAGATCGTTCGCGAGGCGCGCTCGAGCGGGGCCAGGGTCTGGTATCTGCTGGCCGAGAACGAGGGGCATGGGTTCGTCCGCAAGGAGAACGCCGACTACCTCTTCTATGCGATCGTGATGTTCATGCGCGAGACCTTGCTGCGTTAGCTGTCTCGATCCGACCCTTCGACTGCCGAGCGAATCGGCTGTCGCCTCCCTTGGGCCGTCGAACGTGCAGGCCGCCCGATGCCCGCGGCTGGTGCAAAACGATTCAAACGGCACACGCGCGACCGTCGATCCGCGACAAATTACCGGCGCCCCGTGCACATGCAGCAAGGACTGAGTGCCTTTGCTAACAAATATTGACGCATTCGACGCGCTCCCGTGTGGTCAAGTCTCGGCCACGATGTTCGCCGCCTCGAGTTCACCCGTTCGCGATCCGCGCGCCGAGCCCATCCCGGCGGTTCCGGCCGCGGGCTGGCTGAAGCGCGAGCAGGCGATCATGGGCACGGCCATCGTCGTCGAGCTCTGGAGCGACGAGGCGGCGGCGGGCGAGGCCGCGATCGATGCGGTGATGGCCGAGATGCATCGCATCGACCGGACCATGAGCCCGCACAAGGACGATTCCGAGCTGACGCGGATCAACCGCGCTGCCGGCTCGGCGCCGGTGCGCCTGAGCGACGAGATGACGAGCCTGCTGGCGCGGGCCGAGAGCTTCGCTCGGCTGACCGGCGGCGCCTTCGACATCACCTACGCCGCCGTCGGCCATCTCTACGACTACCGTGCCGGCACCCGGCCGAGCCCCGAGGCGCTGGCCAAGGCCTGCCGCGCGGTCGGCTGGCGCCTCCTGGCGCTCGACCGCGGCGCGCGCACCGTCCGCTTCACCCGGCCCGGCATGCGCATCGACCTCGGCGGCTTCGCCAAGGGCTACGCGGTCGACAACGCCACCCGGATCCTGCGCGCCCACGGCATCCGCCATGCCATGGTCAGCGCCGGCGGCGACAGCCGCGTCATCGGCGACCGGCGCGGCCGGCCCTGGACCATCGGCATCCGCGACCCGCGCGGCGGCAGCGGCGACGTCGTCGCGGTGCTGCCGCTGGAGGACGTCTCGATCTCGACCTCCGGCGACTACGAGCGCTACTTCGACGCCGGCGGCGAGCGCTTCCATCACCTCATCGATCCCGCCACCGGCCGTTCGCCGGCGAGCGTGCGCAGCGTGACCGTGCTGGCTGAAGACGGGCTCACCAGCGAAGCCCTGTCGAAGGCGGTGTTCGTGCTCGGCGTCGCCAAGGGGCTGGCGCTGATCGACTCGTTTCCCGGCGTCGACGCGATCGTGGTCGACGCCGCCGGTGCCTTGCATTACTCCGCGGGCCTCGTCGCCCCGGTGCGGCCATGAAGAACGAAATCATCAGGGAGAGAACGATGAAGCAGTTCCTGAACCCACTGGCGTGCGCGAGCACGCTCGGCCTCGTGCTCGCAGGCCTAGTCGGCTGCAGCGGCGGCAGCACGAGCGGGTCGAGCACGCTCACCGTGTCCGGCGACGTGCCCATCGTCTACGCGCAACGGGTCAACACCATCGGCCTCAATCCCACCGACGGCACGCCCTTCGCCGCCGGCGGCGACCTGATGCTGCGCGAGAAGTCCTCGGCCAGCGCGATCGAGCACAACCTCACCGCCCGGTTCACCCAGGGCAAGGGCGACGCCTCCGACCCGGAGGTCTCGTACGACGGCAAGAAGGTCGTGTTCTCGATGAAGTGCCCGACGACCAACACGTCGATGATCGACGGGGTGGCCGCATGCACCGGCATGTGGAACATCTGGGAGTACGACACCACCGGCACGGCGCTCGACAAGGGCGTCTTCCGCCGCCTCACCGCGTCGACCGACGGCGACGACGTCGATCCGGCCTACCTGCCGGCCGCTCGCGGCTTCGTGTTCGCGTCGAACCGGCAGACCACGTCGAAGACCAACCAGGCGACCGGCACCGTCTACCTCGGCCTCGACGAGTACGAGCGCGAGCGCGTCCTCAACCTGCATACCATGGACAAGGACGGCGGCAAGATCACCCAGATCTCGTTCAACCAGAGCCATGAGCGCAACCCGGTGGTGCGGCCGAATGGCGACATCATGTTCGCGCGCTGGGAGCACGTCGGCCCGCGCAACCGCTTCGCGATCTTCCGCCTCAAGCCCGACGGCACCGACGCGTTCGTGCTCTACGGCGCGCAGAGCCCGGGCAACAGCTTCCTCCATCCGCGCGACATGGACCCGTCGGGCAAGTACGCCGGCTTCGTCTCGTCGTCGCTGATGTCGCTCTCGGGCACGCAGGAGGGCGGCTCGCTGATGTTCATCGATGCCGCCAACTACTCCGAGCACAACACGCCGGCCAACACCACCGTGGCTCCCGCCGGCGGCCAGACCGAGGTCACCGACAAGCCGCTCAACCAGGGTCGCGGGCTGTCGCTGTTCGGCCGGATCACCTCGCCCTACCCGCTCTGGGACGGCAGCAACCGGGTGCTGCTCGGCTACCGGCCGTGCGAGGTGACCCGCATGGGCGTGGTCATCCCCTGCGTCAACCTCACCGCCGACGAGATCGCCCTGCTCGAGGACGAGAACATGACGCGCGATCAGCGCGCCACCCAGTCGGTGCAGGACAACGTGCCGGCGTCGTACGCGATCTACATGTACGACCCGGGCCCGCAGACCTGGCTGATCGTCGCCGCGCCGCCGCCCGGCTTCATGAACACCGACCCGGTCGCCCTGCAGGCCCGGGCCGAGCCGAGCGTGATCGAGCCGGTCGCCATCGACGCCGCCCTGGCGGCGCGCGGCATGGCGCTGATCGAAGTGCGCAGCGTCTACGACACCGACGGCCTGAACCGGATGGGCGAGAACATGCTCGCCCCGGTCGACCTGCCGCCCGGCTGCTCGGTCGGCATCGCCAAGCGGACGCCGCTCGATGCGATGGACACCCGCGCCGAGGTCCCCGACCTGGTGCGGATGAAGGACCCCGCCGACCCCGCCTACGGCTGCGCGCCGGCCCGCTTCGTCCGCGCCACGCGTGCCGTCTCGCCGCCGTCGAACGCGATGGGCGGACGCGAGGCGATCGGCGAGACCGAGTTCGAGCAGCAGCAGATCCTCGGCTACGCGCCGGTCGAGCCCGATGGCTCGTTCAAGCTGATCGTGCCGGCCGACGTGGCGCTGGGCTTCTCGGTGATCGATGCCAAGGGCCGCAGCATCCAGACCCACCTCAACTGGATCCAGGTCCGGCCGGGCGAGCGCCGCACCTGCGACGGCTGCCACAGCCCGCGCCGCGGCGCGGCGATCAACTCCGGCACCGTCGCCAACGCCGTGCCCGCGGCGATCATGCCGACGCTCGGCGGCGCCCACCAGTCGGGCGAGACGATGGCGGCGCTGCGCACCCGGCTCGACCCGAGCGCGCTCGACCTGAAGAGCGACATGGCCTTCAGCGACATCTGGGCCGACACCTCGAAGGCAGGCGTCACCGCGCGCGCCTCGATCAACGTCAAGTACACCGGCAACGCCAATCCGGCCGACGATCTGACGACGCCCGCGCCGAGCAACGGCTTCATCAACTATCCGCAGCACATCGCGCCGATCTGGGCCCGCGCTCGCGGCACCGGCGGCGCCACCACCTGCACCAATTGCCACGCCGACCCGGTCAAGCTCGATCTGCGCAACGCCATCTCCGGCACCGGCCGCGTCACCTCCTACGAGGAGCTGCTGCTCGGCGATCCGGTGATCGACCCGGTCACGGGCCAGCCGCAGACGCGCATCGAGGAAGGCGTGCCGATGATCGTGCGCGGGCCGGCCCTGGTGGAAACCGGCGCCGGCGGCGCCATGGGGATGGCGCGTTCGAGCCGGCTCACCGAGATCATGTTCGGCGAGACCCTCAAGGCCGGCAGCGATGCGCGCACTGCGCATCCGAATCCGCCCTCGAGCGCACCGGATCACTCGACCATGCTCAACGCCGCCGAGCGTCGCCTCGTCACCGAGTGGATGGATCTCGGCGGGCAATACGTCAACAACCCGGCCGATGGCGGCGTGCGCGCGGTCGTAATGCTCAGCCAGCAGACTTTCGAGGCGCAGGTTTACCCGGTGCTGAAGGCAAACTGTGCGTCCGGCTGTCACCAGGCCGGCGGGACCGGACCGACACCGACGGTGGCGCCCTCGTTCCGCGGCAATCGCTTCATCCTCACCGGCAGCCCGGAAGGCGACTACAACGTGACGCTGTCGATGATCTCCAACACCTGCATGGCGGCCGGCAACTACCTGCTCAGCCGACCGTCGACCGTGCCGCATCCGCGCGGCGCGACGACGCAGACGACGGCAGTGCTGGCGATGGGTAGTGCCGGCTACACCGCGATAGCGAACTGGATCTCTACCGGATGCCCGACACCCTGAAGCCCCGCACCCTCGCCGCCTTCGCACTCGCCGCCACGCTCGGCGCCTGCGGGGGCGGTTCGAACCCCTTCGGCAACCCCGAGTCCGTCGAGAACCCGGCCGCGATCGGCGGACAGAAGCTCTCCTTCGCCTACTTCGAGCGCTGCGTCTACCCGGTCTTCCAGGCGCAGCTGCCGATCCGCCAGGGCAACGTCAGCTCGATCAACACCTGCGCCGGCTCGGGCTGCCACGACAACACCAACGGCACCGGCGGGTCCTTCCGGGTGATCTCCAACGCCGCGGTCATCGACATCGCCGATCCGGCGAACACGCCCGACACGATCCGCGCGACCGACATGTACAAGAACTTCTACTCGGCGCAAGGCGCGGTGGTGCTCGGCTCGCCGACCGAGAGCCGCCTGCTCCTCAAGCCGCTGGTGCAGGGGGTCCTGCACGGCGGCGGCATCGTCTTCGACAGCGTCGACGATCCCAATGCCAAGCTGATCGCGTTCTGGATCAGCCGTCCGATGCCGGCCGGGCACGACGAGTTCAGCTCCTCCGCGAACAACATGTTCACGCCGGCCGACCCGAACACCGGCACGTGCAACACCCAATGAAGGGCCTGGCTCGGAGCCGGGCGCGGCTGCGCATTGCCTGCCTCGCCGGATGCATCTTCATGGCGGCGCCGGCGCTCGCCGCCGACGAGCCGACACCCGAGAACCCGAAGGCCGAGCGCGTCACCATCACCGACCCGTACGTCGAGATGCGCACCGGGCCGGGCCGCGGCTACCCGATCTTCTTCGTCGCCGGCCGCGGCGAGCAGATCGACATCGAGCTGCGTCATACCGACTGGTTCCGCGTCCGCAGCGCCGGCGGCAAGGTCGGCTGGGTGCATCGCGGCCAGCTCGAGACCACCCTCACCGCCAGCGGGCAGCAGAAGAGCTTTCGCGACATCCTGGTCGACGATTACCTGAGCCGCAAGCTCCAGGTCGGCTTCGCCTGGGGCCAGTTCAAGTCGGAGCCGATGCTCAAGGTCTGGGGCAGCTATCGGCTCTCGGAGACGCTCAGCATCGAGGCCACGCTCGGCCAAGTGCAGGGCGTCTTCTCCGGCACCGACTTCTGGCACCTCAACCTGCTCGCCGAGCCGTGGAGCGACCAGCGGCTGTCGCCGTTCTTCGGCATCGGTGTGGGGCGCTTCCGCAACTTCCCGAACCAGAGCCTGGTGGACGCGGACACCACCAGTGCCAACCTCGCCAACGCCGGGGTCGGCGTGCGGTATTACCTCACCGACCGTTTCGTGCTGCGCGCCGACTACTCGCTCTACACGGTTTTCGTCAACGATTCGAAGACGAAGGAATACGGCGCGTGGAGCGCCGGCGTCTCCTTCTTCTTCTAGGCCGATCGGCCGCAGCGACGCCAGGAACATGAATCCGAAAAAACTGCTCATCGCCTTGTCCTTCGCCGCGACCGCGCTGCCCGCGCTCGCCCAGTCGACCGCGCCGGCACCAGCGCCCAGCGAGCCGGTGGTCGTGCCGGAGGTCGACCGCCGCGACGTGCGCAAGCCCCGCTATCCGTCGAACGACTTCGAGGTCGGCCTCTATACCGGCGCTTACGCGACCGAGAACTTCGGCACGAGCTGGGTCTACGGCGCGCGCATCGGCTACCACCTGACCGAGGACTTCTTCGTCCAGGGCGTGTACGCGCAGACCAAGGTCACCGACGAGGCGTTCCGCCAGATCCTGCCGGGCGGCATCTTCGAATCGAAGACGCAGAAGCTCAACTACTACAACCTCTCGGTCGGCTACAACATCCTGCCGGGCGAGGTGTTCCTGTTCTCGAGCCGGGCCCGGCCGTCGCAGCTGTTCATCATCGGCGGCGTCGGCAGCACCAAGTTCGTCGACCAGAACAAGCCGACCTACAACTTCGGCTTCGGCTTTCGCGTCTTCCTCACCGACTACGCCTCGCTGCAGCTCGACCTGCGCGACCACATCTTCTCGCTCGACCTGCTCGGCAAGAGCCAGAGCACGCAGAACCTCGAGCTGACCGCCGGTCTGTCGTTCTACTTCTGAGGAGCCGAACGTGACTCCCCCTTCCCTCGTCAGCCGCACCCTCGGCCTGATCGCGTTCGCGCTCGCGACCCTGGCCTCGCCGCTCGCCACCGGCGCGGTCGCGACCCAGGCTTCGGCCCCCGACTTCACCCTGCGCACCATGAACGGCCCCAACCTGCGCCTGGCGGAGCAGCGCGGCCGGGTCGTGATGGTCAATTTCTGGGCGACCTGGTGCGGCCCCTGCCGCCAGGAAATGCCGCAACTCGACCGGCTGTACCAGAAGTACAAGTCCTCGGGCTTCGTTCTGCTCGGCGTCAACGTCGACGAGGACGTGCGCAAGGCGACCGACGTCGCGGCAAAGCTCGGCGTCACCTTCCCGGTGCTGCTCGACACCGACAAGGCGGTGAGCAAGCTCTACGACCTGAGCACGATGCCCTCGACCGTGATCATCGACCGCGACGGCAAGGTCCGCTACCTGCATCGCGGCTACCTCGCCGGCTACGAGGACAACTACGACAAGCAGATCCGGGAGCTCCTGAAATGAGCCCGCTCCCGCGCGCCGGCGTGGCCGCGCTGCTCGTGCTCGGCGCGACGCTGCTGCTCGGCGGCTGCTCGAGCGTCTCGGTGCCGACGGTCGAGCCCTGGGTCAAGCCGTACGAGCGCGAGCGCCTGGCCGATCCGATCATGCGGTTCTCGCGCAGCGCCCTGCCCGAGAAGCACATCGAGCACGTGCGCGACGTGCGCGAGGGCTCGCGCGGCGCGACCGGCGTGCAGGGGGGCGGTTGTGGCTGCAACTAGGGCCGCACTGAGCCTCTGGCGCCGCCTCGCGGCGCTGCTCGGCAGCCTGCTCGGCGGCCTGCTCGCGATCGGCGGCGTGCGCGCGGCCGACCTGCCGGAAGACACCGGCGAAGGCCTGCTCCACGTCTACAAGGGCGGCGGCGTCACCGCCGCCGGACCGGCGTTCCTGGTGAGGAAAAGCGTCGCCGACCGGTTCTCGCTCACCGGCTCCTACTACCTCGACGCGGTCAGCAACGCCTCGATCGACGTCGTCACCACCGCCAGCAAGTACAAGGAGACGCGGCACGAGTTCGCCCTCTCCGGCGACTACGTCTACCGCGACTCGCAGATCACCCTCGGCGGCAGCACCAGCCACGAGCCCGACTACACCGCCAACCGGTTCAGCCTCGACATCTCGCAGGAGGTGTTTGGCGGCATGACAACGGTGGCGCTCGGCTTCACCCGCGGCGACGACAAGGTCGGCAAGAAGGACTCGCCCGAGTTCTCCGACACCGCGCGGCACTGGCAGTACCGGGTCGGCATCAGCCAGATCCTCAGCCCGCGCTGGATCATGAGCCTCAACGCCGAGGCCCTCTCCGACGACGGTTATCTCGGCAGCCCGTACCGCGCGGCGCAGGTGTTCGGCGCCGCCGTGCCGGAGCGCAACCCGCGCACCCGCTCGGCGCGGGCCCTGATGCTGCGCGTGAACGGCGACCTCGGCTCGCGCGATGCGATGCACGCCAGCTACCGCTACTACACCGACACCTGGGAGATCAAGGGGCACACCCTGGAGCTCGGCTACAGCCGCTACTTCCAGGAGACCTGGCTGGCCGACGCCTACCTGCGCTACTACACCCAGGACAAGGCCTCGTTCTACAGCGACAACGCCCAGAGCGAGACCCTCTACGTCTCGCGCAATCGCCAGCTCAGCACCTTCGACAACGCCGCGATCGGCGCCAAGGTCTCGTGGCTGTGGCGCAAGGAGCCGGGCAAGTACGAGGTCAAGTTCAACGGCGCCTACGAGTTCGTGCACTTCAAGTTCAAGGACTTCACCGACCTCCGCTCCGGCGACAAGTACGCCTACAGCGCCAGCATCCTGCAGCTGTACGTGACCGGCACCTTCTGACGACGAGATTCGCCCATGCTGCTGCACCCTATCCGCCTGTCCCTCGCGGCGCTGCTGCTGATCGCGGCGACGCCCGTGGCGTTGAGCCAGTCGGCGACGACTCCGGCCGCGCCCAAGCCCGCTGCTGCCGCACCGTCGCCCGCTGCCATACCGACGACCTCTGCCGCGCCCGCTGCCACAGCCGCAACCCCGCCAGCGCCGGTGCCCGCCACTGCGGCGGCCAGCGCGACCGCGGTCGCGGTCGCGCCCGCCAGCGCCGCCAGCGCCCCGCCCCTGGCGCCGACGCTCGACGGCCGGGTGCAGGACGTGAAGAGCGACGTCATCAAGCTCAACCGCGACCTGCTGGTGCTCGAGGAGGAGCTGCTGTTCCCCGCCAACACCCAGGTGGCGCTGTTCGTCTCGATGGACGTCGGCAAGATGTTCGAGCTCGACTCGGTGCAGATCAAGCTCGACGACAAGGTCGTCGCCGCCTACCTCTACACACCGCTCGAGGTCGCCGCGCTGCATCGCGGCGGCGTGCAGCGGGTCTGGCTCGGCAACCTGAAGACCGGCGAGCACGAGCTCGTCGCCTACTTCACCGGCAAGGGACCGCACGACCGCGACTACAAGCGCGGTGCGACCGTGAAGTTCGACAAGGGCACCGAGGCCAAGTACATCGAGCTGCGCATCCGGGACTCGATGGGCAAGCTGCAGCCCGAGTTCGACGTCAAGCTCTGGCAGTAGGGACTGGGATGGCGATGCGCGAAGCATCACTCCTTCGCCGGCCGCTGACGAGGATCGCCCTCGCAGTGGCCCTGGCCGCGGGCGCCTGCGCCGGCGCGGCCGCGGCCGACGAGGCCGCCAAGCCGAACCACGAGGTCAAGGATCCCTACTACGGCGACGCCCTGTTCCATTTCTTCCAGGACCACTACTTCACGTCGGTGACGACGCTGATGGCCTCGCAGCACTTCGGCCGGGTCTCGCACCACGACGAGGAGTC
>DATCGH010000464.1:0-4575 GCA_036509055.1 Caldimonas sp. | reverse complement strand
TAGGCAGGCCGAGACGGCGGCGAAAGCTCTGGCTCAAGGTGAGCGAGACCAGCCCGGCGTCGTTCATCCCTGCCAGCGCGCGGCCGACGACCTCGGCGTAGCCGCCCGGCGGGAAGTCGTCGCGCGGCGCTGCCGCGGCGAGCGATGGTGCGGTCCGGGAGCGCGCGAGGTCGCGCGGTCGGGCGGGCGCCGAAGCGCCCGCCAGAGTCGGGTCGCTGAACGTCAGCGCCACGCGCTGCCACACGCCGGCGGGGTCGCGCTGCAACGTGATCGGCGCAAAGAACAGCACCCCGAGCGAGGATGCGTCCGCTGGGCCCGCTGCGGATCCGAGGCGATGCGCCTCGAAGCCAAGCGCACCGGTGAGGATCGCGTCGGCCGGCGAGCCGTGGCCATCGTCAAACAGCACGAGGAAAGCGCGCAGGCCGACGATCGCCGTGCCGCCCGGGCGACGTGCGGCAGCCTGGCGCCAGGATGAGACAAGCGGATGCGCGAGCAGAGCCTCGCCGAGCGCATCGCGCGCCTCGACCTCGACGCCGTCGGCAAACACGCGCAGCGCCAGCGCCGGGTCGACGACCAGCAGCCCCACCGCCGGATGCATCTCGGCGATGCCGGCGTCGCCGCCGAAATAGAGGCCGGCTGCGCCATCGAGGCACCGCCAGGCCGCCGCGACCTCCTCGGCCGACGCCGCTCGGCGCTCGACCGCGCAGCGCAGCGCCGTCCCGGCTGCCGGATCCGACGCCGCCACGGAACGCTCGTGCGCTATTCGGCGGTGGCGCCGCTGCGCTTGATGATCGGCGTCATCACCGTCAGCTCCTGCTTCATGAAGTTGCGCAGGTCCTCGACCGAGCCGCCGACCGGCTCCATGAACTGGCCGGCGAGCTTCTCGCGCACGTCGGGCTGGACCAGCGCGGCATTGATCTCCTGGTTCATGCGCTCGACGATCTCGTTCGGCGTCGAGGCCGGCGCCATCACCGCCATCCAGGCCATGTTCTCGATCTCGGGCAGCCCGGCTTCCTTCATCGTCGGAATCTCCGGCGTGAGGGCGCTGCGCTTGGCGGTGGAGACGGCGAGCGGCCGGAGCTTGCCGGCCTTGACCTGCGGCATCACCGCCACCGCCGGCACGCAGGCGAACTGCACGTCGCCCTGGAGCAGCGCCAGGATGGCGAGCGGCGAGGAGGCGTAAGGAATGTGCACCGCGAAGGTGTCGGTCTTGGCCTTGAGCAGCTCGACGCCGAGCTGCGACAGGCTGCCGACGCCGGTCGAGGAGAAATTGAACTTGCCGGGGTTGGCCTTCATGGCCTTGACCAGCTCGCCGAGGCTGGTGATGCCGGAGTCGCTCCGCACCGCGCAAACGTTGGCCTGGGCGCCGCCAAGCACCACCGGTCGCAGCTCGGTGAAGGGGTCGTAGCCGAGCTTCTTGTAGAGCACGGTGTTGTAGACCAGGGGCCCGTTCGTGCTGATGACGAAGGTGTAGCCGTCGCCCGGCGAGTGGGCGACCGCGCCGGTGCCGGTGTTGCCGCCGCCGCCCGGGCGGTTGTCGACCAGCACCTGCTGGCCGAGCTTCGGCCCGATCTTGTCGGCGACGATGCGCGCGAACACGTCGGGCGACGAGCCGGCGGCGTAGGGAATGACGATCCGGATCGGCCGGTTCGGCCACGGGCCCGTCTGCGCGGCGGCGAGGCCGGTCGTGCCGGCAAGCAGCAGCGCGAACGCGCCGCGGAGGACGGCGGCGCGGCGGGCGAGGAAGGTCGATGAAGTCATGTCGGAATCGGCTCGGTTTCTGCGAAGAAGCGCTCCTCGCCGGCGATGAAGCCGGCAACGAGCACGCGATAGGCCGCCTCGACGACGTCGGGCAGCGAGGGAAATTCGGCAGCGCGGCTTGCCGCGAACGCGCGGACGCGGGCGAACACCGCCGCCTGGCGCTCGGGCGCCGCCACCTGGAAGGCGTCGCGCTTGAAGCGCGTCGCATCGCGCACGCACAGCGCACGCTCCGCGAGCAGCGCGACGATCTGCGCATCGAGCGCATCGATCCGCTCACGCAGCGCGCCGAGCGTCTCTGCCTGCGGCCGGTAGTTCGGATCGCGGAAGCGCCGCACCGGGGCGGCATCGACGCGGGGTTCTTCGGCAGCGGTCATGGCGCGGTCTCGAGGTGGCAGGACGGAAGGCAATCGGCGATCGTAGCAACCGCCCGCCGCTCGGCCGCCGGCCGGTCAGCGCCGCTAGCGCTGCGGCATGTCGGCCGCGCCGTAGCCGAGGCTCACGGTCGCGTCGATGGGAATCGGCGGCATCGTCGCGTTCCACGCCCCCCAGGCCGCGCGCATCGCCGCCAGCCGCACCGGCTGGCGCTTGCCCAGGTTGGCGCGCTCGCGCTCGTCGGCGGGGAGATCGAACAGGTATTCGTGGCCGTCGACCTGGAGGTACTTCCAGTCGCCGTCGCGCAGCGCGCGCTGGCCGCGATGGTTCATGCGCCAGTACAGCGGCCGCGGGAAGCGATGGTCCGGTTCGTCGAGCACCGGCAGCAGCGAGACGCCGTCGAGCGGATAAGCCGGATCGCCTGCGACGCCGGCGGCAAGCATCGTCGCCGTCCAGTCCATCGTCATGCAGGGCTGCCCGCTCGTGCCGCCGGGCGCGATCCGCGCCGGCCAGTGGGCGATCCAGGGCACGCGGATGCCGCCTTCGGTCAGGTCCATCTTGCCGCCGACCAGCGGCCAGCTGTCGGAAAAGCGCTCGCCGCCGTTGTCGCTGGTGAAGACGAGGAGCGTGTCGCGGGCGACGCCTGCGGTCTCGAGCGCGGCGACGATCCGGCCGATGCCTTCGTCCATGTGCTCGATCATGCGGCGGTAGGTGTGGATGTTGCCGCCGTGCAGATGGAACAGGTTGTCCTTCACCTCTTCGGCCAGCGCCGCGTCGTCGCGCGTTTCCCAGGGCCAGTGCGGCGCGGTGTAGTGGACGCTGAGGAAGAACGGCGCGCCGCCGGGCGCGGCGAAGCGCTCGATCGCATCCACGGCGCGCGCCGAGATCAGGTCGGTGAGATAGCCCTCTTCGCGGTGCTCGTCCTCGCCCTGCCAGAGGTCGTGCGTGCCGCGCGAGTCGCAGTGGCTGAAGTAGTCGACGCCGCCCGACATCGGCCCGAAGAACTCGTCGTAGCCCGAGCGCAGCGGCCCGAACGCCGGCGGATAGCCGAGGTGCCACTTGCCGACGAGCGCGGTGCGGTAGCCGGCGGCGCGCAAGAGCGACGGCAGGGTCGGATGCTCGGGCGGCAGGCCGAGGGTCGTGCTGCCGCGGCTCCGGCTGTTGATCGGCTCCTCGGCCGCGCCGCGCAGCCGGTACTGGTAGCGGCCGGTCATCAGGGCGAAGCGGGTCGGCGAGCACACCGGCGAGTTGGCATAGCCCTGGGTGAAGCGCAGGCCGCGCGCCGCCAGCCGGTCGAGCACCGGCGAGACCGGCACCCGTCCGCCGTAGCAGCCGAGATCGGCGAAGCCGAGGTCGTCGGCAACGATGAAGACGATATTCGGGCGGGCGGTCATGGCCCGATTCGATCACATCGCGGCGCCGGTCCGACGTAGGGCCGGCCCTCTGCGCCTATCATCGGCGCGCCCAAGCGCTGCCGCGGCCGCGACGCCGCTTTCTACCGAACGCTGCAGGAGAAAACGCGATGATCGACCGTCGACTGGCCCTCGGAACCGCACTCGCTGCCGGAGCGCTCGTGCTCGCGGGCTGCAGCGGGATGTCCATGCCGTCCATGTCGCAGCCGTCGGCCCCGCCCAAGCCGACGACGCCGGCCGGACCCACCATGCCCGGCACGCCGACGACACCGACCGCGCCGGCCACCCCGGGCATGCCGGCCGCTCCGGGCATGCCGGCGGCTCCCGCCGCAGCCCAGCCGATCATCGGCAATTCCATGGGTGCCGCCCTCAACGGCGCCAGCCAGGTGCCGCCGAATGCGAGCTCGGGCACGGGCTCGGCGGCGATCAAGCTCGACGGCGACATCCTGAGCTGGACCATCGTCTATTCCGGCCTGAGCGGCCCGGTCACCGGCGCGCACTTCCACGGGCCCGCGACGCCGGGCGTGAATGCCGGCGTCCTGGTGCCGTTCGCCGGCAGCCTGGCCAGCCCGATCACCGGCAGCAAGCAGCTGACTGCCGCACAGATCGCGCAGCTGAAGAGCGGCCTCTGGTACCTGAACCTGCACACCGCCGCCAACCCCGGCGGCGAGATCCGCGGCCAGGTCAAGTGACTTGGGGCGGGCATCGGCCCGCCCGAGGTCGTCCTGAACGCAGCGCAGGTTCTCAACCCCTCGCGGAGGTCCCACATCCGGGACGGAGCGGGCCCGGGATCCAGCTTGATCACTGAAGTCATCACCCTCCCCCGCCGCTTCAACGGCCCCCCACGATCCGGCAACGGCGGCTACGTCAGCGGCCGGCTCGCGCGCTATCTGACGGGACCGGCAGCAAGCGTCCGGCTTCGCGTTCCGCCGCCTCTGGACCAGGCGCTGCGGGTCGAGGCCGCCGGCGACGAAGCGAGCCTGTTCGATGGCGACACGCTCGTCGCCCAGGCGCGCCGTATCGACTTCGA
>DATCGH010000463.1:0-2465 GCA_036509055.1 Caldimonas sp. | reverse complement strand
CAGATCGTCCTCGACAAGAAGGAGTGCACCTACTCCTACTTCGCCGACCCGATGTACGCCTTCATGGACGCCGAGTACAACCAGTTCGAGGTCGAGTCCGAGAACATGGGCGATGCGATCCAGTACCTCGAGGAGCAGATGCCCGTGGAGGTGGTGTTCTACGACGGCAAGGCGATCTCGGTCGAGCTGCCGACCACGGTCGTGCGCGAGATCGTCGACACCGAGCCGGCCGTCAAGGGCGACACCTCGGGCAAGGTGCTGAAGAACGCCAAGCTCGCCACCGGCCTGGAGATCTCGGTGCCCCTCTTCGTGCAGACCGGCGACAAGGTCGAGATCGACACCCGCACCCACGAGTACCGCAAGCGGGTATAACAAAACGCTTCGCTGAATTCAGCAGGCCCGCCTTTGGCGGGCCCTTCTCTTTGTGCGCTTCGCGCGATGCATCTTGATTTCTCCCAGGTCACCGCGCCGTTCCGGATGCAGCCGGGGCTGCGCCGCATTGCTCCCGGCCAGGCGCAGCTGACGCCTTCCCGGTCGAACGGCCGACACCTGCGCGAGAAGTTGGCGGTGCTCGCGACCACGGTCGACGAAGCACTGCTCGCGGTGCCGGGGTTCGACGCCGCGCCGGCGCTCCACGCCATCGCCCGCGAGGCCGCTTCGGAGACCCCGCCGGCCTTCGAGTTCGAAAGCGCGAACGACTGCGCCGCGCCCCGCCTCGGCTGGGCGCTGCGCGCCGGCCGGCCGGAGGGCGACGGCGAGGCGGCGATCGGCGAGCTGCTCGCCTCCCTGCCCGCGGCGAAGCGGGCGACCGCCCTGCTCTGCCTCGCCTTCGAGGAAGACTTCGCGATCATCGACGGCGCCACCGCGACCATTCCCTGGCTCGCGGTCTGCCTGCCTTCACGCTGGGCGCCGGAGGAAAAGCTCGGCCGGCATTTCGCCGAGGTGCACGCGCCTGTCGCCGACAACGCCCTGCTGCTCGAGGCCAGCGACCGGCTCGCCCGCCTCGTCACCGGCAGCGAGCGCTGGGAGCGTTTCGTCTGGACCCTGTCGGCCGATCCGCGCCTGCACCAGCACCCGCGGCGCGGCAAGGTCGACTGGCCCGAGGCGGCAGACGCCGAAGCCGTCGCCGCCGTCGCCAGCCTGCGCCACGAGCACCAGACCTTCATCCCGATCCCCGACACCGGCCAGGCGGTGTTCACCATCCGCGTCGCCAGCGAGCCGCTCGACGGGGCCCTGCGCAGCCGCGACGACGCCACCCGGCTGCACGACGCGCTCGCCAGCATGACGGCCGGCGTGCTTGCCTATCGCGGCCTGACCCCCGTGCGCGATCGCCTGCTCGAGGCCCTGCGCCGCCGCATCGGGGCGCTGCCGGCAGCGGCGTGAAGACCGCACCGATCGTCCCCGGCCGCCTCGAGCGCGATGCCGAGGGATTGCCGCGCTCGCCCGAGTTCGGTGACGTCTATCACCCGCGGCAGGGCGCCCTGGCCCAGGCCCGGCAGGTCTTCCTCGCCGGCAACGGGTTGCCCGCACGCTGGCGTGGCCGCGAGCAGTTCGTGGTGCTCGAGACCGGCTTCGGCCTCGGCAACAACTTCCTGGCGACGTGGCAGGCCTGGCGCGACGATCCGGAACGCTCGGACCGGCTGCACTTCATCTCGATCGAAGCCCGGCCGCTGCAGAGCGTCGACCTCGCTTCCGAAGCGCGGGACGAGGTCCTGGCACCGCTCGCAGCCCAGCTCGCCGCGGCCTGGCCGCCGCGCACCCCCAACCTCCATCGGCTGGGCTTCGAGGCCGGGCGGGTGCAGCTGCTCCTCGCCCTCGGCGACGTCGGCGACTGGCTGCCGCAGCTGGTCGCCCGCGTCGACGCCTTCTTCCTCGACGGCTTCGCTCCGGCGCGCAATCCCGGGATGTGGGAGCCGCGGCTCTACAAGGCGATGGCGCGGATCGCCGCGTCCGATGCAACGGCCGCGACCTGGTCGGTCGCGCGCCCGGTGCGCGATGGCCTGGCAGCGGCCGGTTTCGAGGTCTCGGTCGTTCCGGGCAGCGGCGGCAAGCGCGAGATCGCCGTCGCCCGCTTCGCACCCCGTTTCGCGCCCCGGCCGAGCCCGCGGCAACGGCTGGTGGTCGAGGCCACGGCCGTGTCACCAGGGGCGCACCTGCCGGTGGCGATCGTCGGCGGCGGGCTCGCCGGCTGTGCCCTCGCGTACGCGCTGGCCCGGCGGGGGTGGGCATCGACCGTGTTCGAGCGCCGTTCGGCGCTGGCGCAGGAAGGCTCGGGCAATGCTGCCGGCGTATTCCACGGCGTCGTCCACGGCGACGACGGTCACCATGCACGCTTCCATCGGGCCGCGGCCTACGAAGCGCGACGGGCGGTCGCCGAAGCGATCGCCGAGCACGGCGTTCGCGGCAGCACCTCGGGGCTGCTGCGCCTGGCGAGCCGTGACACCGATGCGGCTCCGCTCCTGGCG
>DATCGH010000462.1:0-7981 GCA_036509055.1 Caldimonas sp. | reverse complement strand
GATGATGTCGACCGTGCCGAGGGTCAGGCCCTGGTTGATGTCGGATTCCTTGCCCAGGCTCGAGGCCGGGAACACCTGCACCTCGTAGCGGCCGTTGGTGCGCTTCTTGATCTCGTCGCCGGCCCAGACCGACCACTTGTGATACGGCTCCGAGACCTCGTAGACGTGCGCCCACTTCAGCTTGGTCTGTGCCTGGACGCTGCCGAGCGGCGCGAAAGCGCCGGCGACGACGGCGCAGGCGGATATCGCCCGCAGTGCGGTTCTCTTCGTGATCATCGTGTCTCCTGGAGGGTGGGCTTGTGGCCGGTGCGGCTCGCCCGGGAAGGTAGGGGAGGCGGCCGCGCCGTGCAACGGGCCTAACCCTGCTTGTGCGCTCGCGCGCGACGATTCAGCGCGCCTTCGGCACCGTCCCGACCACGCCCTCGACGAACCAGTCCATGGCCTTGATCTGCGCATCGTCGAGGCTGCCGCTTGCCAGACGCACGGCGCCGGCGTTGTCGCGCAGCGGCGCGGCGAAGGGCTTGAGCGAGCCGGCGACGATCGCCGCCCGCCGGCTCTGCACGCCGCTGCGCACCGCCTCCGGCAGGGCCGGATCGAGCGCGGCGATGTCGACCATGCCGCTGGCGATCCCGCCCCAGGTCGGCTCGGCCTTCCAGCGCCCGGCGAGCACGCTCTCGGCGACGCGGGTGTAGAAGCCGCCCCAGCGATGCTCGATCGCCGCCAGCTGCGCCTCGGGTGCGAAGGCATGCATGTCGCTCGGATAGGGCACGACGCGCACTCCCCGGGTGCGGAAGTTGGCCTGCGCCGTCTGCGCCACCGCCGGCGAGCCGCTGTGATGGGTCAGCACGTCGGCGCCCTGGTCGATCAGCGTCTGGGCGGCGTCGCGCTCCCGGGCCGGGTCGAACCAGGTGTTGAGCCACAGTACCCGCACCTGCGCCTTCGGGTTGGCAGCGCGCATGCCGAGGGTGAAGGCGTTGATGCCCTGCACCACCTCGGGTACCGGAAAGCCGGCGACGTAGCCGGCCACCCGGCTCCGGCTCGCCTGCCCGGCCAGCCAGCCGGCGAGCCAGCGCGCCTCGTAGTAGCGGGCGTCGTAGGTGGCGAGGTTGGGCGCGCTCTTGTAGCCACCGGCATGCTCGAACTTCGCTGCCGGAAACTCGGCGGCGACGCGCAGCGCCGGGTCGAGGTAGCCGAAGCTGGTGGCGAAGACCAGCGTCGCGCCCTGGGCCGCGACCAGGTCGCGCATCACCCGCTCCGAGTCCGGGCCCTCGGCGACCGCCTCGACGAACACCGTCTTCACCCGCGGCCCGAGGGCGCGCTCGAGGGCGCGCCGGCCGAGCTCGTGCTGATAGGTCCAGCCGGCCTCGCCGATCGGGCTGACGTAGACGAAGCCGACGACCAGCGGCGAATCGGCGGCGCGGGCGGGCAAGGTGGAGGCGACCAGCGCCAGGATCGCGAGCAGCGCCTGCGCGCCGCCGCGGATGAGGTTTTTCAACATGGTTGACCTCGACATGGCCCCGATGGAAAAGCGCCAGCCGCGGGGGCACGCGGCGGCCACGAATGATAGGCGGCGGCCTCAGCGGCCTTCGAACGAAGGCTTTGTTCGGCCGAAGAACGCCGCCACGCCCTCGGCGAAATCGCCCGTGCCGGTGCTGGCGCAGAACGCCTCGCGCTCGGCATCGAGCTGGCTCGCGAGCTCGCTTTCGAACGAGCGGCGCAGGAGTCGCTTGAGGCGGCCGTAGGCCAGCGTCGGCCCTTCGGCGAGGCGGCGGGCCAGGATCATCGTCTCGTCTTCGAGCCGGGCGGTGGCGACGACCCGGTTCACCAGGCCGAGGCGGAGCGCCTCGGCGGCGTCGATCGTCTCCGAAAGAAGCGCGATCTCCATCGCCCGGCGCAGCCCGACCAGCCGCGGCAGGTGCCACGAGCTGGAGAGGTCGCAGCTCGCGCCGATGCGGGTGTAGGCGAGGTTGAAGCTCGCATCCTCGGCGGCGATCGCGAGGTCGGCCGAGAGCGCGAGGCTCATGCTGCCGCCGGCGACCGCGCCCTGCAGGCTCGCGATCACCGGCGCATCGAGCGCCGCCAGGATCTGCACCGCGGCATGGAGCGAATCGATCAGCTGCGCCGCGACACCGGCGCCGTCGTCGCGCATCGCCGCGAGGTCGCCGCCGACGCCGAAGCTGCGGCCGGCGCCCGAGAGAACGACGGCGCGCACGTCGCCCGCCTCCGCCACACGCTGGCAGGCGGCAAGGAACGCCCGGGCGGTCGGCACGTCGAGGGCGTTGAACGCCGCGGGCCGGTTGAGCTGCAGGATGGCGACGGTGCCGTCGCGGCGCAGCAGCACCGGCTCGGCCGGCGCGGATTCGGTGGATGGCATGGCTCGCTCTCCTGGCGAAGGAAGTTGAGGGACGACCTCAGGCGGCGCGGCGCGATGCGGCGCGCGCCCTGGGCGCGGCAACGCCCGGTGGCGCGCGCAAGCCGTCGATCAGGACGCGGATGCACTGCTCGGCGATGTCGGCGGGCTCAAGGCCGCCGTCCGGCCGGTACCAGCGGCCGATCCAGCTCAGGGCGCCGGCGAAGGTGAAGGCCGCCAGCTTGGGATCGCAGTCGACGATCGAGCCCTCGGCGATGCCCTGGCGGATCAGCTCGCGGAACTCGTGGTCGAGCGCCGCCTTCATGCGGCGCAGCTTCTGCCGGCTCGCGGGCGGCAGCGGATCCTCGCCGACGCGGATCACGCACATGCCGAAGTCCTGGGTGACGATCGCGACGTACTGGCGCATGCCGGCGACCAGCTTGTCGATCGCCTGGCCGCCGACGGCGTCGACCTCGCGGATCGCCTGCTGCAGCAGCTCGAGGCCGGTGCGCACGCATTCGAACAGGATCTGGTCCTTGCTGTCGACGTAGTAGTAGACCGTGGGCTTGCTCACCCCCAGCCGCTCGGCCACCTCGTCGAGCGTGCTCGCGGCGAAGCCCTTCTCGTTGAAGAGCTGCGCCGCGCAGCGCAGCACCGCCTCGCGCTTGAGGGCGCGCTGCCCCGCCCGGTCGCGCGTCGGCGCCCAGGGCGAGGCCGGCGCCGGCACCGGCGTGCGGCGGCGCGGCTCAGGCATAGAGCGCCTCGATCTCGCGCGCATAGGCCTTGTAGACGCTGGCGCGGCGCACTTTCATCGTCGCCGTGACCTCGCCGTCGTCATGGTCCAGCTCCTTGGTGAGCAGATGGAAGCGGCGCACTTGGGCCACCGGCGCGAGGCGGCTGTTGCCGGCGTCGATCTCGGCCTGCACCAGGGCGCGCAGCTCGGGATGCTCGGCGAGCGAGCGGAAGTGGGTGAAGACCAGGCCGCGCGACTGGGCCCACTGGGCCGCGGTCTCGAAATCGATCTGCACCAGCGCGGCGACGAAGCGCCGGGCGTCGGCGACGATCACGCACTCCTTGATGAAGGGGCTGGCCTTCATCGTGTTCTCCACTTCCGAGGGCGTGAGGTTCTTGCCGCCGGCGGTGATCATGATGTCCTTCAGGCGATCGACGATGCGCAGCTCGCCGTCCTTCTCCTCGACCACGTCGCCGGTGTGCAGCCAGCCGTCGACGAGCGCGGCGGCCGTCGCCTCCGGGTTCTTGTAGTAGCCCTGGAACACGACCGGCCCGCGCACCTGCAGCTCGCCCTCGGACGAGAGCCGGTGCTCGACCCCGAGCGTCGGCACGCCGACGGTCGCAGGCCGCAGGCGCGTCGGGCGCTGGCCGAGCACCATGCCGCTGGTCTCGGTCATGCCGTAGACCTCGAGCAGCGGCACGCCCAGGGTGCGGAAGTACTGCACCACCGCCGCCGAGATCGGCGCCGCGCCGGTGAGCGCGACCCGGCAGCGGCGCAGGCCGATGTAGTTCTGCAGGGCGCGGAACACCAGCAGATAGGAGGCGCCGAACACCAGCCGCTCGCGCAGGCCGCGCTCGGCCGGCGTCTTGTAGGCGAACGGCGTGCAGGCAGAGATCGCCCAGGCGTAGAGCGCGCGCCGCCAGCGGCCGCTTTCCTGGATGCGGATCGAGATCGCCGCAAGCAGCTTTTCCCAGATCCGCGGCACGCCGAGGAACATCGTCGGCGCGACCTCGCGCAGGTCTTCCTGCACGGTGCGGATCGATTCGCCGAAGTCGACCCGCGAGCCGAGGTAGAGCGGCACGAACACCGTCAGCATCTGCTCGGCGACGTGGCAGAGCGGCAGATAGGAGAGATGGCTGGTCGTCGGCGCCAGCCCGAGCCGGTCGACGACGCCGGCGGCCATCGCCGCGACGTTGCCGTAGCTGATCATCGCCCCCTTGGGCTTGCCGGTGGAGCCGGAGGTGTAGATGATCAGCGCGGTGTCGGCGAGGGTCTGGCGTTGCAGCACCGCCTCGATCGCCGGCCTGCCCTCGCCTTCGGCGGCGGCACCGAGCGCCTCGAGCTCGTCGAAGCCGATCACCAGCTCCGGCGCGCGGGCACGGGTGTCGGCGAGACCCTTCTTCTCCATGACGACGATCCGGCGCAGCCTCGGCAGCCGGTCGCGCGCCTCGAGCACCTTGTCGCTCTGCTCCTGGTCCTCGCAGACGACGATCTCGGCATCGGCATGCTCGAGGACATAGGCAACCTCGACCGTCGGGCTGGTGGGATAGACGCCGACCGTGACCGCGCCCACCAGTCCGGCGCCGAGCTGCGACAGCACCCATTCGACCCGGTTCTCCGACAGGACGCCGACGTGTCCGCCCTCGCCCAGCCCGGCGGCGCGAAAGCCGAGGCCGACGCGAACCGCGCGGCGGTGATAGTCGGCCCAGGTCAGCGGCTTCCAGATGCCGTGCTCCTTCTGCCGGAGGGCGATGCGCGCCGATTCGTCGCGCGCCTGCCGGGCCAGGGCCTGCGGCAGCGTCAGCTCGGTGGCGAGGCGGGGCACGGCGGCGCTCACGGCAGGCTCACGACAGCCAGCGCTTGCGGCGCTTGTAGTGCTTCAGCTCGCGGTAGCTCTTCTGCCCGCCCTCCTGGCCGAGGCCGAGGTAGAACTCGCGCACATCGGCGTCGGCGGCCAGGCGCTCGGCGGTGTTGTCGATCACCACCTTGCCGGTCTCCATGATGTAGCCGTAGTGCGCGACCGCCAGCGCCATCGACGCGTTCTGCTCGACGAGCAGCATCGACACGCCGCGTTCGGCGTTGATGCGGGCGATGATCTCGAAGATCGTTTCCACCAGCACCGGCGAGAGGCCGAGCGAAGGCTCGTCGAGCAGCATCAGGCGCGGCTCGGCGACCAGCGCCCTGCCGATCGCCAGCATCTGCTGCTCGCCGCCCGAGAGGTAGCCGGCCAGGCCGCGGCGGCGCTCGAACAGGCGTGGGAAGTACTCGTAGACGCGATCGAAGTCGGCGCGCGTGCCGCGCCGGCCGGTCAGGGCGTAGGTCGAGGCGACGAGGTTCTCCTCGACCGTGAGGTCCTCGAAGACGTGCCGGCCCTCCATCACGTGGAACAGGCCGGCGCGCACCAGGGCGTGCGGCGCCCTGCCGCGGGTCGCCGCGCCGGCGAAGCGCACCTCGCCGCCGGTCATCTCGCCGTTCTGCAGCTCGAGCAGGTTCGAGATCGCCTTCAGGGTCGTGCTCTTGCCGGCGCCGTTGCTGCCCAGCAGGGCGACGATCTGCCCCCGCGGCACCGCGAGCGAGAGGCCGCGCAACACCTGGACCGCCTTGTTGTAGACGACCTCGATGTTGCTCACCTCGAGCAGCAACTCGCCGACGCCGCTCTCGGCGGCGGCGGGGGCGGCTTCCGCGACGGCCATGGACCCGTTCTCCGGCTGCGCGCCTAGCGGCGGGTAAGGTCGATCCAGTCGGACGCCGGCACCATCTTCTGCTGCTTGAAGTCGGCCTTGTAGATGCGGCCGATCGGGATCGAGTTGCCCTTGATCGACAGCGGCACGCCGATGATCCCGCCGGTGTCGAAGTTGCGGATCGAGCTGAGGGCGATCTTCAGGTTCTTGCCGGTCAGCTCGTTGCCGGCCTCGAGGGCGCGTCGCGCCGCCTCGGTGAGCAGCATCGCCGCCAGGAAGCCCTGCATGTAGCCGGTGCTCTGGTATTCCGGCCGCATCTTGCGGATCTTCTCGAGCATCGGCGACTTGCCCTCGGTGTCGTAGTAGTAGCGGTAGGGCATGACGCCGAGGAAGCCGTCGGCGGCCGGGCCCATCTTCATCACGGTGGAGTTGTCCATGGTCCAGAAGGTGCCCATGAACTGGCTCTTCAGGCCGAGCGACTTGGCCTGGGTGATGAACTCCGGGATCGGCGCCGAGACGTAGCCGTGGAAGATCGTGTAGTCCGGGTCGGCGCGGCGCAGCTTGACGATCTCGGCCGAAACGTCGACGCTACCCGGCGCGGTGACGATCTCGGTGGCGAGGTTCAGGCCGAGCGCCTTGATGCTGTTGCGCGCCGCCTCGACCGGGTCGCGGCCGAACTCGGTGTCGGAGTAGACCAGCGCGACCTTGGCGCCCGGCTTGGTCTTGGCGATGTACTGCAGCAGGATGCCGACCATCTCGCTGTAGTCGGGCCCGACCATGAACTGCATCGGGTACTTCTCGGCGTTGCTGATCTCGCGGGCGAACGAGGCGCCGGTCATGAGGATGGTCCCGAGCCGGTCGAGCTCCGGATTCACGGCCTTCACGAAGCCGGTGGAATCGGCGTAGTAGAGACTGACCTTGTTCTGGCTCGTGATCCGCTTGAAGACCGCCATCGACTGGTCGACCTTGTAGGCTGTGTCCTCGGCGATGTAGCGGACCTTGCGGCCCTTGACGCCGCCGCCTTCGTTGAGGATCGTCAGGTAGTCCTTGATGCCGGCGTCGATGCCGATGCCGGCGAAGGCGAACACGCCGGAGAGCGGCACCGAGGCGCCGAAGACGATGTCCTCCTGCGGCTTCGTGCCGGCCTTGGCCGCCTGCGCCAGCGCCGAGGCGGGAAAGGCCGCCGCAGCCGCGCCGGCCAGGCCGAGGGCGATGAGGTCGCGCTTGTTGATCTTCGTCGTCATGGAGGTCTCCTTGGTGGGTGATGGGGGAATGGTCTGCTCAGGTCCGGAACGGCCACAGATGGAAGGCACGGCGGGTGCGGCGCCACATCTCGGCCAGGCCGAGCGGCTCGAAGATCAGGAAGACGATGATCAGCGCGCCGAAGACGATGGTGCGCACCGGCGAGAGCACGAGCGTGGCGTTGCCGCCGAGCGGCAGGGCACTGACCACCAGCTTCAGCAGCTCGGGCACCAGCGTCATGAACACCGCGCCGAGGACGCTGCCGAGCACCGTACCCATGCCGCCGACGATGACGGCGGCGAGGAAGAAGATCGACATCAGCAGCGGGAAGCTCTCCGGCGTGACGGCGCGGAAGAAATAGGCGAACAGGCCGCCGGCGATGCCGGCGTAGAACGACGAGATCGCGAACGACAGCAGCTTGTAGCGCAGCAGCGGGATGCCGAGCACCTCAGCCGAGATGTCGCGGTCGCGGATGGCGATGAAGGCGCGACCGATCCGGGTGCGGAACAGGTTGGCGGCGCCGAGCAGGAGCAGCAGGGTGATCGGCACGATCACCCAGTAGAGGCGCGCCGAGGTGTCGAGCTCGATGCCGAAGATGCGCGCCGGCGGCACCGAGAGCCCCGACGGCCCGCCGGTCAGTGCGGGCAGGTGCGAGAACAGGAAGTGCGCGAGCACGCCGGCGGCGATGGTCGCGATCGCCAGGTAGAGGCCCTTGACGCGCAGCGACGGCAGGCCGACCAGCACGCCGGCCAGCGTGGCCACCATCCCGCCGCAGAACAGGTTGAGGAGGAGCGGCGTGCCGTACCGAAGCTGCAGGATCGCCGCGGTGTACCCGCCCAGGCCCATGAAGGCCGCCTGGCCGAGGCTCACCAGGCCGGTGTAGCCGGTGAGGATGTTGAGCCCCATCGCGCTGGCGACGTTGATCGAGACCAGGCAGGCGAGGTAGAGCCAGTACTCGCCGGCGAAGAACGGGAA
>DATCGH010000461.1:0-7040 GCA_036509055.1 Caldimonas sp. | reverse complement strand
CGCCGCGGCGCGCTCGCGGTCGATCCGCGCCACGATCTCCCGGGCCGCATCGCGCGGCCGCTTCAGCGTCGCCGGATCGGCATCGGGCACGGCGAGCGCATGCAGCGGCGTGTCCATGTCCCCCGGATCGACGGCGGCGACGGCGATGCCGTGCGGCCGGAGCTCTTCGTCCCAAATCCGGCTCAGCTGCGCCAGCGCTGCCTTGCTCGTGCCGTACGCGCCCCAGCCGGCGTAGGGCGTGATCGCGGCGTCGCTCGAGACGTTGAGGACCACCGAGCGCGTACCGACGACGGCGCCTTCGCGCGCCGCGCCGGCGAGCAGCCCGAGCAGCGCCTTGGTGAGACGGAAGGGGCCGACCAGGTTGGTGGCGAGCGCCGCCTCGAAGTCCTCGCACTCGGTATCGGCGAGCAGGGCCAGCGGCACCGGGCCGAGGCTGGAGGCGTTGTTGACGAGGACGTCGAGGCCGCCGAGCGCGGCGCCGACCTGCAGGGCGATGGCGTGCGCGTCATCCTTCCTGGCGATGTCGCCGACGATGCCGTGGCTGCCTGCGATGCGGCGTGCGACTTTCGCGACCGCGTCGCCGTGGCGGGCGACGAAGGCGACGGCATCGCCGCGCGCGGCGAAGGCCTCGACCAGCGCCAGGCCGAGGCCGGAGGTTCCGCCGGTGACGGCGACGCGCAGCGGCGTGCGCGGGGTGCGCGGGGTGTTCATGAAAGCTCCTCGAAGTGCGATGCAGCGAAGGTAGGCGCCACCGTCTCGCTTCACCAGCGCGCTGTCCGATATACCGACGCTTGGTCACAATCGCGACGACCATGAGCGATGCCGCCAGCCATCTCGCGCGCAACCTCGCGGGGCTCCGTCATGCGCGTGCCCTGACGCAGGAGGCGCTCGCCCGCTCCGCCAAGGTGCCGCGCTCGACCGTCGCCAGCCTCGAGTCCGGCGCCGGCAATCCGTCGCTGGTGGTGCTGGTGAAGGTGGCGCAGGCGCTGGGCGTGCCGATCGACGAGCTGCTCGCCTCGCCGCGCGGCCTGGTGCGGCGCTGGCCGGCGGACGAGGTCGCGACGCGCAGCAAGGGGCGCGGCGTGACGATCAGGGACCTGGTGCCCGAGCCGGTGCCCGACGAGATGATGGAGGTGCTCGACTTCGCACCCGGCGCGGTGATGGCCGGCACGCCGCACCTGCCGGGCACGCGCGAGTTCTTCACCTGCCTCGACGGCAGCGTCAACATCATGGTGGCCGGCGATCGTCATGCGCTCGCGGCCGGCGACGTCCTGGCCTTTCCCGGCAACCTGCCGCACTCGTATCAGAACGCCGATCCGCTGGCGCCGGCGCGGGGCGTGTCGGTCGTGGTCTTCGCCAAGGCCGGCGTCTGATCCGGACCTGAAGCCCACCGGCGCAGACAGCGCACAGGGCGAGCCTCGGCTATTCTTCGAGGCTTTGCAGCTCGAGGCGTCACCATGAGGCTCCAACGCTCGCTCCGCACCGCTCTGGCCTCATTTGCCGGCGCGCTGTTCTTCATGGCCGGCGCGGAGGCCGGGGCGCCGCAGGTCAAGACCCAGGCGCCGGGCTACTACCGGATGATGCTCGGCGACTTCGAGATCACCGCGCTGAGCGACGGCATCCTCGACCTCAAGCCGGGCGAGCTGCTCACCAACACCACGAAGTCCGAGGTGACGAAGTATCTGCAGCGCGCGTACGAATCGGCGGCGGTGCCGACCTCGGTCAATGCCTATCTCGTCAACACCGGCGACAAGCTGGTGCTGATCGACACCGGCGCCGCCAAGCTGTTCGGACCGACGCTCGGCAACCTACTGGCCAACCTCGCCGCCGCCGGCTACAAGCCCGAGCAGGTCGACGCGGTGCTGATCACCCACATGCACGGCGACCACGTCGGCGGCCTGATCGCCGACGGCAAGATCGCCTTTCCCAGCGCTACCGTCCATGCCGACCAGCGCGATGCCGCTTTCTGGCTTGACAAGGCGCAGCTCGACAAGGCGCCGGAAGCGATGAAGGACTTCTTCCGCGGCGCCCAGATGTCGCTGGGCCCTTACGTTACCGCCGGCCGCTTCAAGGCCTTCCACGGCTCGAGCGAGCTCTTCCCCGGCATCCGCGCGATCGCCACGCCGGGACACACGCCCGGGCACAGCATCTATTCGGTCGAGTCGAAGGGCCAGAAGCTGGTGCTCTGGGGCGACCTGATGCATGTCGCCGCGGTCCAGTTCCCAAAGCCCGGGGTGACGATCTCCTTCGATATCGATTCGCCGGCCGCTTCGGCGCAGCGGCGCAAGGCCTATGCCGACGCGGCCAAGGGCCGCTACCTGGTGGCCGCGTCGCATCTGTCGTTCCCCGGCATCGGCCGCCTGCGCGCCGAAGACAAGGGCTACGTCTGGGTACCGCTCACCTACAACTCGGTCCGTTGACATGACGGGTTACCCACGAGCGCGAGCCGCCGCTCGCGCGACGGATCGAGTTTGGTTGCTTCCCCTGGCGCTCGCCGCTGCCGTCCTCGGGGCCGGGTGCGGCGACAAGGGCGAGGCCGGCAAGGGCGCGGCCGCGGGGCCGCCGCCGGCCGAGGTCGGCGTCGTCACCGTCGCCCTCCGGCCGGTGGGCCTGGTCACCGAGCTGCCGGGCCGGCTCGAAGCGTCGCGCGTGGCGCAGGTCCGGGCACGCGTCGCCGGCATCGTGCTCAAGCGGCTGTTCGTCGAGGGCAGCGACGTCAAGGCGGGCCAGCCCCTCTTCCAGATCGATTCCGCGCCCTACCAGGCGACGGTGTCGAGCGCCCAGGCGACGCTCGCCCGGGCGCAGGCGAACCTGACGCAGGCGACCGCCCAGGTCGAGCGCTACAAGCCGCTGGTCGAGGCCAACGCCGTCAGCAAGCAGGACTACGTCAACGCGGTCGCGGCGCAGAAGCAGGCCGAGGCCGACGTCGCCGCCGCCAAGGCGAGCGTGCAGAGCGGCCAGATCAATCTCGGCTATGCCGCGGTGACCGCGCCGATCTCGGGCCGGATCGGCCGCGCCCTGGTGACCGAAGGCGCGCTCGTCGGCCAGGGCGAGGCGACGCCGCTCGCCCTGGTGCAGCAGATCAACCCGATGTACGTGAACTTCACGCAGTCGACCACCGACGTGCTGCAGCTGCGCCGCGCCATCGCCAGCGGCAAGTTCAAGCGCTCCGGCGGCGACGCGGCGAGCGTCAGGATCGTGCTCGAGGACGGCAGCGCCTATCCGCAGGCCGGGCGCCTCCTCTTCAGCGATCTCTCGGTCGACCCGACCTCGGGCCAGATCACGCTGCGCGCCGAGGTGCCGAACCCGACCGGGCTGTTGCTGCCTGGCATGTACGTGCGGGTGCGGCTCGAGCAGGCCGAGACGCCCACCGGCATCGTCGTGCCGCAGCAGGCGGTCACGCGCGGCACCGCCGGCGACAGCGTCATGGTGGTCGGCGCCGACGGCAAGGTGGCGCCGCGGCCGGTCAAGGTCGGCGCCGCCGCCGAGGGCGGCACCTGGGTGATCCTCGAAGGCCTGCAGACCGGCGAGCTGGTCATGGTCGACGGCTTCCAGAAGCTGCGCGGCAACGCCCCGGTGAAGCCGGTGCCGTGGCAGCCACCCGGTTCGGCGCCGGCCGCGGGCAGCGCGCCGGCCGGGGCGTCGGCGTCGGCGCCGACGCGCGCCGCTTCCGCCGCCCGCTGAGACCGCGCCATGGCGCAGTTCTTCATCGACCGGCCCATCTTCGCGTGGGTGATCGCCCTCTTCATCCTGGTGTTCGGCGGGGTGGCGATCAAGCTGCTGCCGGTGGCGCAGTTTCCGACGGTCGCGCCGCCGTCGATCGTCCTCACCGCCGTCTATCCCGGGGCCTCGGCGCAGACGCTCGAGGACAGCGTCATCAGCGTCATCGAGCAGGAGATGAACGGCTCGCCGGGCCTGATCTATTTCGAGTCGGTGAGCCAGTCGAACGGCGTCGGCTCGATCAACCTCACCTTCCAGACCGGCACCAGCCCCGACCTGGCGCAGGTGGACGTGCAGAACCGGCTCTCGCGCGCCGCGCCGCGCCTGCCGGCGGCGGTGATCCAGCAAGGCGTGCGCGTCGACAAGGCGCGCTCGAACTTCCTTCTCTTCACCATCCTGTCCTCGGACAACCCGGCGTTCGATCCGATCGCTCTCGGCGACTACGCGTCGCGCACCGTCCTGCCCGAGATCCAGCGCATTCCCGGCGTCGGCCAGGCCCAGCTCTTCGGCACCGAGCGCTCGATGCGGATCTGGCTCGACCCGGCCAAGCTGGTCGGCTTCAACCTCTCCACCAACGACGTCGTCGCCGCGATCCGGGCGCAGAACGCCCAGGTCTCCTCGGGCACGATCGGCGACCTGCCCATCGTTGCCGGCACGCCGATCAGCGCCACCGTCGTCGTCGCCGGGCAGCTGACCTCGGTCGAGGAATTCGGCCAGATCGTGCTGCGTGCCAATACCGACGGCTCGGCCGTCAAGCTGCGCGACGTCGCCCGGATCGAGCTCGGCGGCCAGAACTACGGCACCTCGGCGCGGCTCAACGGCAAGCCTTCCACCGGCATCGGCGTGCAGCTCTCGCCCACCGGCAACGCCCTGGCCACGGCCGAGGCGATCAAGACGCGCATGACCGAGCTGTCGCGCTACTTCCCGAACGGGGTGAAGTACGACATCCCGTACGACAGCTCGCGCTTCGTCAAGATCTCGATCGGCCGGGTGGTCGAGACGCTGGTCGAGGCGGTGATCCTCGTCTTCCTGGTGATGTACCTGTTCCTGCAGAACCTGCGCTACACGCTGATCCCGACGATCGTCGTGCCGGTGGCGCTGTTCGGCTCGTTCGGCGTGATGTTCACCTTCGGCTTCTCGATCAACGTGCTGACGATGTTCGCGATGGTGCTCGCGGTCGGCATCCTGGTCGACGACGCGATCGTCGTCATCGAGAACGTCGAGCGGATCATGAGCGAGGAGGGCTTGTCGCCGCGCGACGCCACCAAGAAGGCGATGGGCCAGATCACCGCGGCGCTGATCGGCATCACCACCACGCTGGTCTCGGTGTTCCTGCCGATGGCCTTCTTCGCCGGCTCGGTCGGCAACATCTACCGCCAGTTCTCGCTGGTGATGGTGAGCGCGATGCTGTTCTCGGTGTTCCTCGCGCTCTCGCTCACCCCGGCCCTGTGCGCCACCTTTCTGAAGCCGGTGACGGCCGGGCACAAGCACGAGAAGCGCGGACCGTTCGGCTGGTTCAACCGCTGGTTCAAGTCGGCGACCCACGGCTACGAGGGCTGGGTCGCCAAGATCCTGGCCCGCACCGGGCGCTTCCTGCTGCTGTTCGGGCTGCTCGTCGGCGTCACCGTGTTCCTGGTGCTGCGCATGCCGAACTCGTTCCTGCCGACCGAGGACCAGGGCTACCTGATCGCCAACGTGCAGTTGCCGCCGGGGGCGACCCAGTCGCGCACCCTGGCGGTGATGCAGCAGGCCGAGGGCTTCTTCCTCAGCCAGCCCGAGGTCGACAAGATGGTGAGCGTGCTCGGCTTCAGCTTCTCCGGCAGCGGCCAGAACGCGGCCCTCGCCTTCGTTCCCCTCAAGCCCTGGGACGAGCGCGACGGCCCGAACCAGTCGGCGCAGGCGCTCGCCGGGCGCGCCTTCGGCGCCCTCGCGGGCGTGCGCGACGCCTTCGTCTTCGCACTCGTGCCGCCGGCGATTCCCGAGCTCGGCACCGCCACCGGTTTTTCCTTCCGCCTCGAGGACCGCGGCGGCAACGGCCACAACGCGCTGGTCGCGGCGCGCAACCAATTGCTCGGCATGGCGGCGCAGAGCAAGGTCTTGGCGGGCGTGCGCCCCGACGGCCTGGAGGACGCGCCGCAGCTCCAGGTCGATATCGACCGCGACCGGGCGAGCGCGCTCGGCATTTCCTTCGACACCATCAATGCGGTCCTCTCGACCGCGCTCGGCTCCAACTACGTCAACGACTTTCCGAACGCCGGCCGGCTGCAGCGCGTCGTCGTCCAGGCCGACGCGCCGCATCGCATGGACCCCGACGACCTGATGCGCCTGAACGTCGTCAACAACCAGGGCAAGCCCGTGCCGCTGACCGCGGTGGCGACCACGCGCTGGGTCACCGGACCGATCCAGACGATCCGCTTCAACGGCTATCCGGCGATGCGCATCTCCGGCGACGCCGCGCCCGGCTACTCGACCGGCGACGCGATGGACGAGATGGAGCGTCTGGCGGGCCAGCTGCCGGCCGGCTTCGCCTACGAATGGACCGGCCAGTCGCGCGAGGAGCGCCTCTCCGGCGCGACCGCGATCCTGCTGCTCGGCTTCTCGCTGCTTGCCGTCTTCCTCTGCCTCTCGGCCCTCTACGAGAGCTGGTCGATCCCGTTCGCGGTGCTGCTCGCGGTGCCGCTCGGCGTGCTCGGCGCGGTGATCGGCGCGAGCCTGCGCGGCATGCCGAACGACGTCTTCTTCAAGGTCGGTCTGATCACCGTGATCGGCCTGTCGGCGAAGAACGCGATCCTGATCGTCGAGTTCGCGAAGGCCGAGCTCGAGAAGGGCGAGTCGACCGTCGACGCGGCGCTGAAGGGTGCCCGCCTTCGACTTCGCCCGATCCTCATGACGTCGTTCGCCTTCATCCTGGGCCTGTTCCCGCTCTGGAACGCGCTCGGCGCCGGAGGGGTGGCACGCCAGGTGATCGGCACGGTGACCATCGCCGGCATGGTGTTCGCGACGTCCATTGCGATCTTCCTCGTGCCGGTCCTGTTCGTGGTGGTCGAGCGACTTTCTCACCGCGGACGGCGAGATGCCACGGAGGCGACGCCGGTCCCGCCCAGTACCGTCCCCGCGCCGCAACAGGTGACGTCATGATGCGAATCCATTGCCTGGCCTTCGCGGCTGCCGTCGTCGTCGTGGGCTGCGCGCCGATCCATCAGCCACAGGGCTTCCTCGGCAAGCTGTGGCGCCTCGAGGTCGGTCCGCCCTACGAGCGACCCGCCGTCGCTACACCGGAGGACTTTCGCGGGCGCCTCGATGCCGCGGACGCCGCCTCG
>DATCGH010000460.1:0-3290 GCA_036509055.1 Caldimonas sp. | reverse complement strand
AGCGGTGTCTTGGCAGGCGGGTCGGCGGCGGCCGAGAGGCCGGCGCCGGTCAGGCCGACAACGGCAAGGGCAACGGCCACGCCGAACGACAGCGGCGCGGAGATCGATGCGGCGAAACGGGTCATGGTCGGGAGCTCCTTTCGGGGTCGGGATCGAAAAATGGGAGGGCAAGCGGCTCAAGCCACCGCCTCGGGGCGGAGGGCGGACTGCACCAGGGCGCGGATCGCCCAGCGCTTGACCTTGCGGGTCTCGGCATCGTCGAGCTGCAGCACGTCCTTGCAGACAACCTGCGCCTCAGTGCCGATGACCATGGCGAGGGCGCGCGTCAGCAGGCGCAGGTCGGCGGGCTTGAAGCGCTCGCGCGTCGGTGCCAGCGCCGCCTCGATCAGCGTCGTGCGCCGGTTCTGCCGCGGCGGCAGCTCGCTGCCCTCGCCGCGCTGTAGCGAGTGCACCAGCATCAGCCGGAGCTGCGCCTCGTTGGCGAGGATCATGTCGTGCAGCGCGGTGTCGACCCGCTGCAGCCGCGCCACCGGATCGTCGGCCGGGGCGTCGCGCAGCACCTCTGCGGCCTCCGGCGCGGCCATGTCGAGCGCGGCCTCGAGCAGCAGCGCCTCGACGCCGGGGAAGTAGCGGTAGGCCGTGGCGCGCGAGACCATCGCCTCCTCGGCGATCGCCTCGAGGTCGGGCTTCAGGCCCCGCTTCATCAGCCGCGACGCCGCCTGCAGGAGGTCCTTGCGGGTGCGGCGCTTCTGGTTGTGGCGGTCCGACGATTCGTGGGCGGCGGCCATGTCAGCCCTGCGGCAGTTGCTGGATCACGGCGGCCAGGTCGATCCAGACGTTCTCGCGCTTGATCGCGCCGTCGCCGGTGAACTCGACAACGTGCAGGAGGCGGAACGCGAGCGGCCGGCCCTTGCCTTCCAGGCCGAACGGCCGGCCCGGCGCCTTGCCGCGCCACATCGACTCGTCGACCAGGAAATCGTCGCCGTAGAGGCGACGAAGGCATTCGACCTTGCCGTCCGACAGGTCGGCGAACAGTGCCTCGTAGAACGGCCGGGCGGCGTCGCGACCGTGGGTCGGTCCGGTCGGCCAGCCGACGACGTCGTGCTCGGCATCGGGCGCGAGCGTCGCCAGCACGCCCGCCACGTCGTCCCGCGCCTCGAAGGCGAAGTGCTGGTCCATCCGCCGGTCCATCTCCCTGCGGCTCACTGCCATGATGCCCTCCCTCGGCCTCGTGTTGAGATGGCAGTGATCTTAGTGAGACTAAAATCTCATGTCAATACCTAAGTCTTGTAACAGGATCGGAATCGCAACCTTCACTCGAACTCGACCAGCGCCACGCCCTCCTCGACCTGGTCGCCGGCAGCGAAGCGGAACGACTTGACGGTGCCGGCGTGCGGTGCGCTGATGGTGTGCTCCATCTTCATCGCCTCGAGCACGAGCAGCGGCGCGCCCTTCTCGACCGCCGCGCCCGGCTTGGCGAGGAGGGCGATCACCTTGCCCGGCATCGGCGAGAGCAGCCCGGTACCTTCCTCCTCGTGCTCGGCACCGGCGACGCCGAGCGGATCGGCATAGGTCAGGACGATGCTGCGGCCGTCGAGGAAGACGTGGCGCTTGTCGCCCTGCGGCACGACCGCGGCGACGATCCGCCGCCCGCCGATCGACGCCACGACCTCGCCGTCCGGTGTCCATCGGCCTGCGGCGCTCAGTCGCCGGCCTTCGGACAGGAATTCCCACTGGCCTGCCTCGCCGGCCGCGGCGGCGTCGATCTCGATGCCGGTCTCGCCGGCGCGAAAGCCCATCCGCCACCACGCCTGGCCGTTGAGGCGCCAGGCATCAAGCCGCCGCCATGGCGACTGCGCCTCGGGACCGCGGGTCGCGCTGCCGCGGCGAGCCGCGTGGCCGGCGCGCTCGGCCTCGGCGAACGCGGCGGCCAGGAAGGCATCGCCGGGCGGCTCGCCTGCGGGCGGTGCCAGCCGCGCCTGCTCGCGCTCGATCAGGGCGGTGTCGAGGGCAGCGTCGGCGAACGACGGCGTGCCGATCAGCCGGCCGAGGAATTCGACGTTGTTGGCGACACCGACGATCCGGTACGCCGCCAGCGCCGACTTCATCTTCGCCAGTGCCTCGGGCCGGTCGGCGCCATGGACGATCAGCTTGGCGATCATCGGGTCGTAGAACGGGGTGATCGAGTCGCCCTGCTCGACGCCGGTATCGACCCGCACTCCCTCGCCTTCCTTCGGCGCGACCAGGTGCACGAGCTTCCCGGTGGAAGGCAGGAAGCCCCGATCGGGATCCTCGGCGTAGACCCGCGCCTCCAGCGCATGGCCGCTGATCGAGAGCTCGCTCTGCTGCAGGGGCAGCGGCTCGCCGGCGGCGACGCGAAGTTGCCACTCGACCAGGTCGAGCCCGGTGATCATCTCGGTGACCGGATGCTCGACCTGCAGCCGGGTGTTCATCTCCATGAAGTAGAAGCGGCCGTCCGGGTGGGCGATGAACTCGACCGTGCCGGCGCCGACGTAGCCCACCGCCTTCGCCGCTTCCACCGCCGCCTGGCCCATCGCCGCCCGGCGCTCGGTGGTCATGCCCGGCGCCGGCGCCTCCTCGAGCACCTTCTGGTGGCGGCGCTGCACCGAGCAGTCGCGCTCGAACAGGTAGACGCACGAACCGAGGCTGTCGGCGAACACCTGGATCTCGATGTGCCGCGGCTGCAGCACGTACTGCTCGACCAGCACGCGGTCGTCGCCGAACGCGTTCTTCGCCTCGCGCTGGCACGACGCGAGCGCGGCGGCGAACTCGGCGGCGGCGTCGACCCGGCGCATGCCCTTGCCGCCGCCGCCGGCGGTGGCCTTGATCAGCACCGGATAGCCGATCCGCGCCGCTTCCTTTGCCAGCAGCGCCGGGTCCTGGTCGTCGCCGTGATAGCCAGGGGTGAGCGGCACGCCGGCCTTCTCCATCAGCTTCTTGGCTGCCGATTTCGAGCCCATCGCCCGGATCGCCGACGCCGGCGGGCCGATGAAGACGACCCCCTCCTTGGCGCAGGCCTCGGCGAAAGCCTCGTTCTCCGAGAGGAAGCCGTAGCCCGGGTGGACCGCCTGGGCGCCCGTCGCCTTGGCGGCGGCGAGGATCTTCTCGGCCACGAGGTAGGACTCGCGCGCCGGTGACGGACCGATGTGCAACGCCTCGTCGGCGAGGCGGACATGGCGCGCGGCGGCGTCGGCATCGGAATAGACGGCGACGGTCGCGATACCCATCCGCCGCGCCGTCTTGATGACCCGGCAGGCGATCTCCCCGCG
>DATCGH010000459.1:0-5149 GCA_036509055.1 Caldimonas sp. | reverse complement strand
GGCGGCGAAGATCAGGTGGGGTGCGTCGGGCAGGGCGGCGATCGCCTCCCGGTCGAGCAGGTCGCAGGCGATCGTCTCCACGCCCCAGGCATCGAGGCGTTCGCGCACCGCGGCGTCGCTGAAGCGGGCGACGCCGGTGACCCGGCGCGACGGCGTCGCGTTCTTCGCCAGGCGAGCGAGCGTCGGCCCCATCTTGCCGGCGACGCCGAGGATCAGCAGATCGCCCTCGATCGCCTGCATCTCCGCGACCAGCGCCGGACTCGGCGTGGCGAGGAAGGCTTCCAGCTCCTCGACGGAAGCGAAGCGGCGCGGCAGGCCGGGCGATGCGCTCATACGCCCGAGAATAGCGCCATGCAGACACCCGTCGACGGCCAGGAAAAGATCGTCCGCATCGGCGGCGCCTCCGGTTTCTGGGGCGACAGCCGCGTCGCCGCGCCGCAGCTGGTGCGCTCGGGCCGGATCGACTATCTGGTGTTCGACTACCTCGCCGAGACGACGATGGCGATCCTGGTCGGGGCCCGGGCGAAGAAGCCCGAGCTCGGCTACGCCACCGATTTCGTCGACGTGGCAATGCGGCCGGTGCTGCGCGAGATCGCCGACGCCGGCATCAAGGTGGTGAGCAACGCCGGCGGCATCAACCCGCACGGCTGCGCCAAGGCGCTCGCCAGGCTGATCGAGGACGCGGGCCTGCAGCTGCGGATCGCCGTGGTGGAAGGCGATGACGTCAACGCCCAGGTGCGCGACCTGATCGCCGCCGGCCAGCTCGACATGTTCACCGCCCAGCCGCTGCCCGAGCGGGTGCTGAGCGCCAATGCCTACCTTGGCGCGGTGCCGATCGCCGAAGCGCTGGCCGCCGGCGCCGACATCGTCATCACTGGCCGCTGCGTCGACAGCGCCGTGACGCTCGGCCCGCTGATGCACGAGTTCGGCTGGGCCAGCAACGACTTCGACCGCCTCGCCGGCGGCAGCCTCGCCGGGCACATCATCGAGTGCGGCTGCCAGGCGACCGGCGGTCTCTTCACCGACTGGCAGAGCGTGCCGGAGTGGGCGACGATCGGCTATCCGATCGTCGAATGCCGGGCCGACGGCAGCTTCACCCTGACCAAGCCGCCAGGCACCGGCGGCCTGGTGGCGCGCGCCCCGGTCGCCGAGCAGCTGCTCTACGAGATCGGCGATCCCGGCGCCTATGCCTTGCCCGACGTGATCTGCGACTTTCGCGGGGTGACGATCGAGGCCGAGGGCGACGGCCGGGTGCGCGTCGCCGGCGCCCGGGGCCTCGCGCCGACCGACGGCTACAAGGTCTCGGCGACGGCGATGCAGGGCTTTCGCGCCACCGGCACGCTGGTGATCGTCGGCATCGACGCGGCCGCGAAGGCGCGGCGCACCGGCGAAGCGATCCTCGAGCGGACGCGAGCGTTGCTCGCCGACGCCGGCCTCGGCGACTTCAGCGCCACCCACATCGAGGTGCTCGGCGCCGAGGCATCGTACGGACCGCACGGCCGTGCCGGCGCGGCCCGCGAGGTGATGATGCGGGTGGTGGCCGACCACGCCGACCGCGGCGCGCTCGAGATCTTCGCCCGCGAGATCGCCCCCGCAGGGACCTCGTGGTCGCCGGGCACCACCGGTCCGGGCGGTGGCCGGCCGAGCGTCTCGCCGCTGATCCGGCCGCTCGCCTTCATGCTGCACAAGAGCGCGGTCGCGGTCAGCTTCACGCTGGCCGATCACCGCCATCCGGTGGCGATCGCGCTGCACGGCGGCGCGCTGCCCGATGCCGGCACGCGGGCCGAGCCACCGCCCTTCATATCGGCAGACGACGGCGCGACGATGACGCTGCCGCTGATCCGCCTCGCCTGGGCGCGCAGCGGCGACAAGGGCAACCTGTCGAACATCGGCGTCGTCGCCCGCCGCGCCGAGTGGCTGCCGCTGCTGTGGGACCGGCTCACGCCGGCGCGGGTGCGCGACTGGTTCGCCTACCTGATGCAGGGCGAGGTCGAGCGCTTCTGGCTGCCGGGCATCGGCGCGATCAACTTCCTGCTGCACGACGCGCTCGACGGCGGCGGCCCGGCCTCGCACCGGCTCGACCCCCTCGGCAAAGGCATGGCGCAGATGCTGCTCGAGATGCCGATCGAGGTGCCGCAGTCGATCGCCCGCGAAGCCACAGGCTGACGAACGGCGCCGCCGGCGCGCCTAGAACACCCGGTCGCGCAAGATCTGCTTGAGATAGGCGCCGTAGCCGTTCTTCAGCATCGGCGCCGCTAGCACCTCGAGCTGCTCGGCGGTGATCCAGCCGGAGCGGTAGGCGATCTCCTCCGGGCAGGCCACCTTCAGGCCCTGGCGCTTCTCGAGCGTGGCGATGAAGCTGCTGGCCTCGAGCAGCGAGTCGTGGGTGCCGGTGTCGAGCCAGGCGTAGCCGCGGCCGAGGATCTCGACCGCGAGCGATCCTTGCTGCAGATAGCGGCTGTTGACCTCGGTGATCTCGAGCTCGCCGCGCGCCGACGGCTTGATGTCGGCGGCGATGTCGCAGACCTGCTCGTCGTAGAAGTAGAGGCCGGTGACGGCGTAGTTGCTGCGCGGTGCTTTCGGCTTCTCCTCGATGCTGAGGGCGCGTCGCGCGCCGTCGAACTCGACCACGCCGTAGCGCTCGGGATCGTTGACGTGATAGGCGAAGACCGAGGCGCCGTGCGTCCGGCCTGCCGCCGACTGCAGCAGGCCCTGCAGGTCGTGGCCGTAGAAGATGTTGTCGCCGAGCACGAGCGCGCTGGGTCCTCCGCCGACGAACGTGCGGCCGAGGACGAAGGCCTGGGCCAGGCCGTCGGGGCTGGGCTGCACGCAATAGGAGATCGCCATGCCCCAGGCCGAGCCGTCGCCGAGCAGCGCCTGGAAGCGCGGCGTGTCCTGCGGCGTGCTGATCAAGAGCACCTCGCGGATGCCGGCCAGCATCAGCACCGACAGCGGGTAATAGACCATCGGCTTGTCGTACACCGGCAGCAGCTGCTTGCTGAGGGCGAGCGTCGCCGGATGCAGGCGCGTGCCGGAGCCGCCGGCGAGAACGATGCCCTTGCGGGCGGGAGTTGCAGTCATCGGGATTCCGTGTCGGTCAAAAGCTCGACCAGCATGCGGTCGACTCCGGCCTGCCAGGGAGGCAGATCGAGCGCGAAGGTACGTCGCAGCAGGCTCGTGTCGAGGCGCGAATTCTTCGGCCGCTGCGCAGCGGTGGCGAACTCGCTGCTCGGCACCGCGACGATAGCATCGGCCGCCACCTTGACCGGAGCGCCGGCGGCGCGCGCGGCCTCGATGACGCGACAGGCGTAGCCGTGCCAGCTGGTCTCGCCGCCCGCCACGAGGTGATACGTGCCGCCCGGGGCCGCGTCGCGGACGACCGCGCGGATCGCATGCGCGGTGACGTCGGCGAGCAGTTCGGCTCCGGTCGGCGCGCCGACCTGGTCGTCGATCACGGCGAGGCGATCGCGATCGCGCGCGAGGCGGAGCATCGTTCGAGCGAAATTGCCGCCGCGGGTGCCGTAGACCCAGCTGGTGCGGAAGAGCAGGTGCCTTGCGCCGCTCGCCCGAATCGCCTCCTCGCCTTCGAGCTTGGTCGTGCCGTAGACGTTGAGCGGTCCGGTCGGCGCGTCCTCGGCGCGCGGCGCGTCGCCGCTGCCGTCGAAGACATAGTCCGTGCTGTAGTGGACCAACCAGGCGCCCCTGGCCGCCGCTTCGCGGGCCAGGACTGCCGGCGCCTCGGCATTGAGCTTGCGCGCCAGGGCCGGCTCCGATTCGGCCCGGTCCACTGCGGTGTGGGCCGCGGCATTGACGATCACGTCCGGTTGCAGGGCGCGCACCGTGTCGGCGAGTGATTCGGGATGGGCAAAGTCCGCGCGCCAGGGACCGACGCTGTCGAAATCGAGCGCGGTGAGCTCGCCGAGCGGCGCCAGGGCACGCTGCAGCTCCCAGCCGACCTGGCCGTTGCTGCCGAACAGCAGGACCTTCACCCGGATACGGCGCCGACGTGGCCGGCCTCGGCCTGGGAGCGGGCGGCGTAGTTGGTGGAGAGCCACTCGCGGTACGCGCCGGTCTGCACGCGCTCTACCCAGCCGGCGTGGTCAAGGTACCAGCGCACCGTCTTGCGCAGCCCGGATTCGAACGTTTCCTGTGGCCGCCAGCCGAGCTCGCGCTCGATCTTTCGCGCGTCGATGGCGTAGCGCCGGTCGTGTCCGGGGCGATCGACGACGTGCTTGACGAGCCGCCGGTACGGGCCGCCCGGATCGGGCCGCATCTCGTCGAGCAAGGCGCAGACGGTCTCGACGATCTCGACGTTCGGCTTCTCGTTCCAGCCGCCAATGTTGTAGGTCTCGCCGACCCGGCCGCGCGCCAGCACCTCGCGGATCGCGGCGCAGTGGTCCTTGACGTAGAGCCAGTCGCGCACCTGCATGCCGTCGCCGTAGACCGGCAGCGGCTTTCCGGCCAGGGCGTTGACGATCATCAGCGGGATCAGCTTCTCGGGGAAGTGATAGGGGCCGTAGTTGTTGCTGCAGTTGGTGGTGAGCACCGGCAGGCCGTAGGTGTGGTGCCAGGCGCGCACCAGGTGGTCGCTCGCCGCCTTGCTCGCCGAGTACGGGCTGTTGGGCGCATGCGGATGGCTCTCGGTGAAGGCCGGCGCGTCGGGCCGGAGTGAGCCGTAGACCTCGTCGGTCGAGACGTGGAGGAAGCGGAAGGCGCTGCGCTCGGCCTCCGCCAGCCCGGACCAGTGCAGGCGCGTCGCCTCGAGCAGGGTGAAAGTGCCCTCGACGTTGGTCTTCACGAACGCCGCCGGGCCGTGGATGCTGCGGTCGACGTGGCTCTCGGCGGCGAAATGGATCACGGCGCGTGGCCGGTGTTTGGCGAAGAGTTCGTCGAGCAGCGGCCGGTCGAGGATGTCGCCCTGGACGAAATGGTGTCGCGGATCACCGTCCAGCGAGGCCAGGTTCTCACGGTTGCCGGCGTAGGTGAGGGCGTCGAGGTTGACCACCGATTCGCCGGAGGCGGCGATCCAGTCGAGGACGAAGTTGGAGCCGATGAAGCCGGCGCCGCCGGTGACAAGGACGGTGTTCTGGGACGTCATCCTCGATATGTATCACACGGCCAGCGCCGGTCGCGTGCGCATCACACCGCA
>DATCGH010000458.1:0-16506 GCA_036509055.1 Caldimonas sp. | reverse complement strand
GCGGCAGGCGTCGAGCGGGTGCTTGAACACCTTCAGGCAGTCGTCGCGGCGCAGGCCCACGGTCATCGGGTCGATCTCGTAGCCGTTCGGCGTGCTCACGTGCAGGGTGAAGCCGAGGATGTCGGCGGCCTGCAGCCAGGTCGTCGCCATGTTGTTGCCGTCGCCGACCCAGGCGACCACCTTGCCTTCCATGCTGCCGCGCTGCTCGATGCAGGTGAAGACGTCGGCGAGGATCTGGCAGGGGTGGTATTCGTTGGTCAGGCCGTTGATCACCGGCACCCGCGAATGCGCGGCGAAGGCTTCGAGCTTGGACTGCTCGTAGGTGCGGATCATGACGATGTCGACCATGCGGCTGATCACCCGCGCCGTGTCCTCCACCGGCTCGGCCCGGCCGAGCTGGCTGTCGGTGGTGGTGAGGTTCACCACCGAGCCGCCCATCTGGTACATGCCGGCCTCGAAGCTGACCCGGGTGCGGGTCGAGGCCTTCTCGAAGATCATCGCCAGCGTGCGGTCGACCAGCGGCGTGTACTTCTCGTAGTTCTTGAAGCGCCTCTTGATCGTCGCCGTGCGCTCGAACAGGTAGGCGTACTCCTCGGCCCGGAAGTCCCTGAATTGCAGGTAGTGCTTGATCAGGGCCATGCCCGGCTTCATGCCGGCGTCGCGGCGAGGAAGTCCTTGATCAGCGGGCAGAGGATGGCGACGATCTGCCTCGCTTCGTTGGCACTCAGGATCAGCGCCGGCAGGAGGCGCACGACGCGCTCGGCGGTGACGCTGATCATCAGCCCGGCCTCGGCCGAGCTGCCGAGCAGCGGCGCGCACGGGCGGTCGAGCTCGATGCCGAGCATCAGCCCCTGGCCGCGCACCTCGACCACCCCGGCCACGCCGGCGAGCTCCTTCTCCAGCCCCGCCTTCAACAACTGGCCGACGGCCGCAGCGTTCTCCAGCAGCCGCTCCTCTTCCATGATGCGCAAGGTCTCGACGCCGGCGCGCATCGCCAGCGGGTTGCCGCCGAAGGTGGTGCCGTGGTTGCCCGGGCCCATCACGTCGGCGGCCTTCGGGCCGCAGACCACGGCACCGATCGGCACGCCCGAGCCCAGGCCCTTGGCGAGCGGCATCACGTCGGGGCGGATCCCGGCCCACTGGTGCGCGAACCACTTGCCGGTGCGGCCCATGCCGCACTGCACCTCGTCGAGCATCAGCAACCAGCCGCGCTCGTCACAGATGCGGCGCACTTCCTTGAGGTAGGCCACGGTGGTCGGCCGGATCCCGCCCTCGCCCTGGATCACCTCGAGGAACACGGCGACGACGTTCTTGTTCGTCGACGCGACCTGCTCGATCGCCGCCACGTCGTTGAGCGGCACGCGGACGAAGCCCTCGACCAGCGGCCCGAAGCCGGCCTGGATCTTGGCGTTGCCGGTGGCCGAGAGGGTGGCGATCGAGCGGCCGTGGAAGGCGGCTTCGTAGACCACGATTTCCGGGCGCTCGATGCCCTTGTCATGGCCGTACTTGCGGGCGATCTTCAGGGCTGCCTCATTGGCCTCGAGGCCCGAGTTGCAGAAGAAGACGTTGGTCAGCCCCGAGATCTCGCACAGCTTGGCGGCGAGCTGCTCCTGCAGCGGCACGAGGTAGTAGTTGGAGCTGTGGATCAGCTTGGCGACCTGATCGTGGAGCGCTGGCACCAGCTTGGGATGGCCGTGGCCGAGGGTGTTGACGGCGATGCCGGCGAGCCCGTCCAGGTACTTCCTGCCCTCGGTGTCCCAGAGCCAGCAGCCGCGGCCGTGCGCCAGCGCGATCGGCAGTCGGCCGTAGGTCTTCATGACATGCGGCTCGGCCGAGGCGGGCAGCTTTTCGGGCGCGTTCATGGGGATCAGTCACTCCGCGAAGGGGAGGGCGATTCTAAAGCCGGCACATGTCCACAGTGGCCCGGATGTTGCGGCGCAGCAGCGGCGCAGTCCGCGGGCGACAATCCTTCCGCACTCTTCTACCAGCGCGTGGCCGAGCCTCGAGAAGTCTTCATCCAGGGCGTGACCAAGGCCGGCAAGGCGTTTCGCCCGAGCGACTGGGCCGAGCGGCTGGCCGGGACGATGTCGTGCTTTCGCCCCGACGGCGGCAGCGGCGGCCGGGTCATCGGCTACTCGCCCTATTGCGTGCCGCGCCACCTCGGCGGCGTCAAGGGGGTGCTGGTCAACGCCGAGCTGCGCGAGATGGAGCCGATGGCCTGGGACTTCGTGATGCACTTCGCCCGCGACAACGACCTGGTGGTCGTTGCCGATCCGCCGGCCGACTGAGCGCCGCGCGAGAGGGAGCCCGATCGTGCCGGGCGAAGGCTAGGCGGCCGTGGCTTGCTCCCGTGGAACCGGCTCCACGATGCTGCGGCTTCGACGCCGGTGCAGCAGGTACCAAGCGGCCGGAATCACCAGCATGCTCAGGAGCGGGGCCGTGACCATGCCGCCGACCATCGGCGCGGCGATGCGCGATATGACCTCGGAGCCGGTGCCGCCGCCCCACAGGATGGGCAGCAGGCCGGCCATCACCACCGCCACCGTCATCGCCTTCGGGCGCACGCGCAGGACCGCGCCTTCCCTGATCGCCGCCAGCAGCGTCGCCTCGTTGTCCGGATCGCCGGCGTCCAGGCGGCGTTTCAGCGCGTTGTTCAGGTAAACCTGCATCACCACCCCGAACTCGGCAGCCAACCCGGCGAGCGCGATGAAGCCCACTGCCGTGGCCACGGAGATGGCGTGGCCGAGCGCCCACACGAGCCAGAAGCCGCCGATGAGCGAGAACGGAACGGCCGCCATCACCAGCGCCGCGTCCCTGAAGGAGCGGAAGAGCAGGTACAGCAGCACGAAGATGACCGCCAGCGTCGCCGGCACGACCACCTTCAGCCGCTCCGTCGCGCGCTCGAGGTACTCGAACTGCCCCGACCACGACAGCGCGTAGCCGGCCGGCATGGCCACCTTCTGGGCCACCGCCGCCTGCATGTCGCGCACCACCGAGCGCAAGTCGCGGCCGCGGACGTCGACATAGACCCAGCCGGACAGGCGGGCGTTCTCGCTGCGCAGCATCGGCGGCCCGTCCTCGACCGTCACCCGTGCCACTTCCTGCAGCAGCACCGTGGCACCGCTGCGGGTGACGAACGGCAGTTGCCGCAGCTTCTCGAGCGAGTCGCGGATCTCGCGCGGATAGCGCACGTTGATGGGGAAGCGCTCGCGCCCCTGGATGACCTCGCCGACGTTGTCGCCGCCGATCGCCGTCGAGACTACGGCCTGGACCTCGGCCACCGACAGGCCGTAGCGGGCCGCCGCCAGCCGGTCGACGTCGACATCGATGTACCGGCCGCCGGTCAGGCGCTCGGCCAGGGCCGAGGACACGCCGGGCACGTTCTTCACGGCGGCCTCGATCTGTCCCGCGAGCCGGTCGATGGTCGCCAGGTCGGGCCCGGCCACCTTGATGCCCACCGGGCTCTTGATGCCCGTGGCCAGCATGTCGATGCGGTTGCGGATCGGCGGCACCCAGATGTTCGACAGGCCCGGCACCTTCACTGTGCGGTCCAGCTCCTCGACCAGCCGGTCCGGCGTCATTCCGGGGCGCCATTGCTCGCGCGGCTTGAGCTGGATGGTGGTCTCGAACATCTCCAGCGGCGCCGGGTCGGTGGCCGTGTCGGCGCGGCCGGCCTTGCCGAACACGCGCTCGACCTCGGGCACGGTCTTGATGAGGCGGTCGGTCTGCTGCAGCAGTTCCGTCGCCTTGGACACCGACAGTCCCGGCAATGCCGACGGCATGTACAGCAGGTCGCCTTCGTCCAGCGCCGGCAGGAACTCGCCGCCGAGCCGGGAGACCGGAAAGGCGGTCAGCGCCAGGAGCACCGCGGCGACGACCAGCGTCGCCTTCGGGAAGCGCAGCACCGCCTCCAGCAGCGGCCGGTACGCGGCCATCAGGAAGCGGTTGAGGGGGTTGCTGTCCTCGCGCGGGATGCGGCCGCGGATGAGGTAGCCCATGAGCACCGGCACCAGCGTCACCGAGAGTCCGGCCGCTGCGGCCATCGCATAGGTCTTGGTGAACGCGAGCGGCGAGAACAGCCGCCCCTCCTGAGCTTCGAGCGTGAAGACCGGAACGAACGAGAGGGTGATGACCAGGAGGGAGAAGAACAGCGCCGGCCCCACCTCTTCGGCCGCCTGCGTCACCAGGCGCCACCGCTCGGCCCCGGTCGGCTGCCGTCGGCTCTCGTGCGCGAACGCCTCCAGGTGCTTGTGCGCGTTCTCGATCAGCACGACGGCGGCATCCACCATCGCGCCGAGCGCGATGGCAATGCCGCCCAGGCTCAGGATGTTCGCGCTGACGCCCTGCCAGTGCATGACGATGAACGCGGCCAGCACGCCGACCGGCAGGGTGACCACCGCCACCAGGGCCGAGCGCAGGTGGAACAGGAAGAGGGCGCATACCAGCGCGACGACGATGAACTCCTCGACGAGCTTGTCGCGCAGGTTGTCCACCGCCCGGTCGATGAGCAGCGAACGGTCGTAGGTCGCAACGACCTCGACGCCTGCCGGCAGGCTCGCCTTGAGCGCCTCGAGCTTCGCCTTCACCGCCCTGATGGTGGTGCGCGCGTTCTTGCCCGAGCGCATCACCACCACGCCGCCGGCAACCTCGCCCTCGCCGTTCAACTCGGCGATGCCGCGGCGCATCTCCGGGCCGATCTGCACGAAGGCGACGTCCTTGAGCATCACCGGCGTGGTTCCGGACACGGAGAGCGGGATCGCCCGGAAGTCGTCGAGGGACCTCAGGAAGCCGCGCGAGCGGACCATGTACTCGGTCTCGGCCATTTCGACCACGGAGCCGCCCGAGGCCCGGTTGGCCTGCTGCAGCGCCTCCATGACCATGGCCTGGGTGACGCCGAGCGCACGCATCCGGTCCGGCTCGAGTACGACCTGGAACTGCCGGACCATGCCGCCGATGCTGGCCACCTCCGACACGTCCGGGACCGTCTTCAGCTCGTACCTCAGGAACCAGTCGTTGACGGCGCGCAGCTGGCCGATGTCGTTCCTGCCGCTGCGGTCGACCAGCGCGTACTCGTAGACCCAGCCGACGCCGGTCGCGTCCGGGCCGAGCGAGGCGCTGGCGCCGGCGGGAAGCCGGCTTTGCACCTGGTTGAGGTACTCGACGACGCGCGAGCGCGCCCAGTACAGGTCGGTCTTGTCGTCGAACAGCACGTAGACGAACGAATCGCCGAAGAACGAGTAGCCGCGGACCGTCTTCGCGCCGGGCACGCTGAGCATCGTCGTGGTGAGCGGGTAGGTGACCAGGTCCTCCACGACCTGAGGCGCCTTGCCGGGGTACGGCGTGCGGATGATGACTTGCGTGTCGGAGAGGTCGGGCAGCGCATCCAGGGGCGTGCGCGCCACCGAGAGGAGGCCGGCAACGACCAGGAACGCGGTCGCGATGAGGACCAGGACGCGGTTGGTCACGGACCAGCGGATGAGGGCGGCGATCACTTCGCACCTCCGAGGCGATGCACCGAGACCAGTTCGTAGTCCGTCGGCCCGCCTTTCCTGAACTCGAAGTGCACCTGGTCTCCCGGCCGCACGTCGGCGAAGGCCTTGGGGTCCGGCTTGCGAAAGCTCATGGTCTTCCCGGGCCACTTGAGCTCGGCGATCGGCCCGTGCGAGATGGTGATGCTGTCCGCGGCCACACTCTCGACCTTGCCCTGCGCGAGGTAGGTCGCGGGCGCCGCAGCGGCGGCCGACGCCGGCGCAGAGGTCGCCTGGGCCGCCGCCATGCCCCCGAGCACGGAGCGCAGGCGAGCCTCCGAGTCGACGAGGAACTGGCCGCTGGATACCACCTGGTCGCCTTCCTTCAGGCCCTGGACGATCTCCAGCGTCTCGCCGAGGTCCGCACCGAGCGTCACTTCGCGCGGCTCGAAGCTGCCGTTGTCCTTGCGTACGATCGCCACCGCGCGGGTGCCGGTGCGGATGACCGCTTCGGCGGGCACGACCAGCCGCGACACCGTCGGGCCGGCGACCTGCAGGCGCAGCAGCATTCCGGGCACGAGCTTGCCGCCCTTGTTGTCGACCTCGAAGCGCGCCTGCAGCGTGCGCGTGCTGGCGTTGACCTGCGGCACGATCCCCTTCATTTCGCCGGCGAAAGTCTGCGAGGCATCGGCCTGAAGCACCGCCTTGACCTTCTGCCCCCGCGTCAGGCGGATCGCCTGTGCTTCCGGCACTTCCGCCACTGCCCAGACCTTCTCCAGGCCGGCAATGCGAAACAGCGTCATCCCGGGCGAGACGGCCATGCCTTCGCGGACTCCCAGCTCCGCCACCACGCCGCCGGCCGGCGCCGGCAGGGTGTAGCGCGCCTGCGGCGTCCCGCCCGCTTCCGCCTGCCGTACCAGCTCGGGCGGGATGGACAGGGCGCGGGTGCGCTCACGGGCGGCGTCGAGAAGCTCCGCCGACACGCCGGCGCGCTGGAGGGCGACGATTTCGTTCAGCGGGCCGAGCCACTCCGGGGCGAAGATGGTGGCCAGGGCCTGTCCCTTGACAACGCGCTCCATGGGAGCCCGGACCGACAGGCGCTCCAGGTAGCCCGAGGTGCGGGCCTGGACGGCCACGTTCAGGCGCTCGTCGAACTGCACCGTGCCCAGCGCGTCGAACGAGGCGCTGACCTCCGCGCGCTTCACGGTCGCAGTCCGGATGCCCAGGTTCTGCTGCACCTGCGGGCTCACCTTCACGCCCGCGTCGCCCGCCGCGTCGGCGTAGACCGGCTGCAGCGGCATGTCCATGAACGGCGACTTGCCCGGCTTGTCGAAGCGCTGGCCGGGGACCATCGGGTCCTGCCAATAGAGGACCTTGCGCTCGCCGGACGAGGCCGCAGCGGCCGTCACGGCAGCGGGGTCGCTGCCGTGGCCCGCCGTGCTCCGGCCGAGGTAGAAGGCACCCCCGCCGATCGCGAGTGCGACAACGAAGGCGAGGACGGAGACTTGGAGGCGGCTCATTGCGCTGCTCCTTGGGAGATCGGCTTGAAGACGAGCTGGGCGCGGGTCTTGGCCAGTTCGCGCTGAAGGTTGAGGAGCTTGCGCTGCGCTTCGATCTCGGCATGGCGAGCCTCGAACAGCATCACGAGGCTGGCCTGGTTCGATCGGTAGGCGGCCAGGGTGGCGGCGGTGCGCTGCTTCAGCGGCGTGAGTACGCCCGCCTGGTAGCGCTCGATGCGTTCCTGCAGGCGTCCCGATTGACTCGCCAGCGCCGCGTATTCGCCGGCCGCGGCGCGGCGGACCTCCTCGAGCTCGGCCTCGGCCTTGTCGACGAGCCCCTGCTTGGCCGCCGTTTCGCGGTCCTGGCGATCGGCGGGCGCCAGGGTCAGCGGGATGTTGACCACGAACGACATGAGGTCCGGTCGACTTTGGCGCTGCCCGTACGAGAGCTCGTAAGTCCAGTTCGGGCTGCGGTTGAGCCGGGTGACCTGGACCTCCTGGCGCGTCACCTCGATGTCGCGCTGCCTGGCGATGACCGACGGGTGGGCGGCGACGAACTGGTCCGGGGTCGGCGCGACGGCCAGACGAGGCTCGGAGAGCTCGTCGGCCGTCGTTCCCGTCCACCGCTGCAGGCCGGCGGCGGCGGTGCTTTGCTGCTGGCGCATGTCACTGGACTCGTCCTCGGCGCTGCCGACGGCACTGGTGAGGGCCAGGACCTCGCCGCTGTTGCCGGCGACGCTGGCCAGGCGCCCCTTGCCGGCTTCCAGCTCCTCGTGGGCGTGCATCTCGTTGAGCAGCGTGAGCGCGAGCGCCTGGCCGGCGTAGTAGGCCTCGACGTAGGCGATAGCGGTCTGCAGGCGGGCTTCCGCGGCCGCGACCTTCTCCATCACCGACTCGCGCCCGGCCATGGCCTGCGCGGCGGCTTCGCGGGCGGATCGCTTCTCGGCCGACACCCATTCCTGGACGATGCCAATGCGCTTCATCGTCATGTCCTCCGCACCGGTGCTGAACTTGTTGCTGCCGGTCACCGGCAAGTTGTCGATGCCGACGCTGAGCATCGGGTCGGCCTGCTGGCCCGCAGCACGTGCCATCTCGGCGGCGCTCGTGGCACCGGCACGCGCCGAGCGGGTCAACTGGGAACGCTGGACCGCCAGGTCGATCGCCTGATCGAGGGAAAGCGGTGCGGCGACGCCCCAGGTGGCCGGCAGCAGGGCGACAGCCAGGGTGGCTGAGTGCAGGACGTGTCTTGACATGGAAGGCTCCGAAGACGAGCGTGAACGCGGCTGGCGTGCGGACGCGCCGCACCAGCACCGGTCAATCGACGGAGCGGGTCAGACTCGGAGCCTGAGCGTCGAGAGGAAGAGCGGGTCCGGAGGCGGCTGCGCCTCGGAGAAGGCGGCCGGCGAAGCGACGCGAACCTCGGGGACCAAGGGCAGCTCGAGCACCTGGACGACGGCAGGCAAGGAGACCGTCGGCAGCTTGACCGCCTCGAAGGTCTTGCCCGGGTCGGCGGCATGCTGGTGGCACAGCACCGGCTGTCGCGGGTCCATGCCGTCGCACGGGGTGCCTGCCGCCATCCGGGCGGCCATCGCCTCGGCGTCGGCCTGTTGCGGGCAGACGTACTGCGCCAGCGCCAGCTGCGAGAACAGCAGCGACAGCACCACGAAGAACGCGGTGGTCCGGCGGTGGAGGCGACGGCGCAGCATGGGCATGCGCAGTCTAGGGCGGCGAAGGGGCTCCTGCTTGACCTAGGTCACGGCCGGTCGCCCCGGCAACGGGCGCCGAAAATGCAGAAGGGCTCGCATGGCGAGCCCTTCTGTCCTGGCGCAAGCGACGCTCAGGCCGTGGCCAGCGCCTTCACCTTGGCGGAGAGGCGGCTCTTGTGGCGAGCCGCCTTGTTCTTGTGGAACAAGCCCTTGTCGGCAACCGAGTCGATCACCGGCTGGGCGGCCTTGAGCAGCTCCGCGGCCTTGGCCTTGTCGCCCGAGTCGACCGCCTTCTGCACATTCTTGATGACGGTGCGGAAGTGCGAGCGCATCGCCGTGTTGGCGGCATTGAGCTTGGTGTCTTGGCGGACACGCTTGAGGCCGGACGCGATGCGAACGGTCTTCTTCTTGGCTTTGGAGGCGGTGGCCATTGTCGGGTGGGTGTAGCTTGGAGCTAGGTGGAATTCGGCAAAGACCGCGAGTATAGCATTCGAGCCCATGAATTTGCTCCGGGCGGCGTCGACCATCTCCCTGTTCACGCTCGCCTCCCGCGTCACCGGGCTGGCCCGCGACGTGGTCGTCGCCTCGGCCTTCGGCGCCGGGGCCTCGCTCGACGCCTTCAATGTCGCCTTCCGCGTTCCCAACCTGCTGCGCCGGCTGTTCGGCGAGGGCGCCTTCACCCAGGCCTTCGTGCCCGCCCTGGCCCAGGTCCGGGCGACCGAGGGCGACGAGCCGACCCGGCGGATGGTCGATGCCGTCGCCACCGTGCTGTTCTGCGTCCTGGTGGTGACCTGCGTGGTCGGCGTGGTCGCCGCGCCGGCGATCGTCTGGCTGATGGCCTCCGGCCTGGTGCGCTTCGACCAGTCGGTGGTGATGACCCGGATCATGTTCCCGTACATCGGCCTGATCTCGATGGTCTCGCTCTCGGCCGGCGTGCTCAACACCTGGAAGCGCTTCGCCGTGCCGGCGGCGACGCCGGTGCTCCTCAACGTCGCCATGATCGGCGGCATCTGGGCGCTGACGCCGCTCTGCGAGCGCTGGGGCCTGCCGCCGATCTACGCCCTCGCCGCCGGAGTGATGGTCGGCGGGGTGCTGCAACTCGCGGTGCAGATCCCGGCCCTGGCGCGCGCCGGCTGCCTGCCACGCATGCGCCTCGGCCTGGCCGCCCTGGGCGAAGCCTGGCGCCACCCGGGCGTGCGCCAGGTGATGCGGCAGATGGCGCCGGCGCTGCTCGGCGTCTCGGTGGCGCAGATCTCGGTCCTGATCAACACCCAGATCGCCTCGCACCAGGGCGTCGGCGCCGTGTCCTGGCTCGACTACGCCAGCCGGCTGATGGAATTCCCGACCGCGCTGCTCGGGGTCGCGGTCGGCGCCGTCCTGATCCCGCAGCTTTCCGCGGCGCGTGCCCGCGAGGACAGCGCCGGCTACTCCGGGATGCTCGACTGGGGCCTGCGCCTGACGCTGATGCTCGCCTTGCCGTGCAGTGTCGCCTTGCTGGTGTTTCCCGAGCCGCTGGTGGCAACGCTGTTCCAGCGCGGCCAGTTCGACGCGCTGGCGGTCGACAAGACCGCGCTCGCCCTGCGCGGCTACGGCTGCGGCCTGCTCGGCCTGATCGGCGTCAAGATCCTGGCGCCCGGCTTCTATGCCCGCCAGGACCTGCGCACGCCGGTGACGATCGCCATCATCGTGCTCGTCCTCACCCAAGCGATGAACTTGGTGTTCGTGCCGCTGTTCGGCCACGCCGGGCTGGCCCTCTCGGTCGGCCTCGGGGCGCTGGTCAATGCCCTGTGGCTGTTCGTCGGCCTGCGGCGCGGCGGCTGGTTCAAGCCCGAGCCGGGCTGGGGCCGGTTCGCGCTTGCGATCGGCATCGCCACGCTGCTCATGGGCGGCCTGCTCTGGGTGGCGCAGGCGCGGATCGACTGGGTCGGCCTGGCCGGCCACGAGTGGCTCAGGATCGGCTGGCTCGCCGCCTGCCTGGGCGCCGCCGCCGTGCTGTACTTCGCCGTCCTCGGCGTGGCGGGACTGAGGCCGCGTGATTTCTCGCGTCGCGGCTAGGCCCGTGCGACCGGGCGGCCCCGGCTGGTTCTAAACTCGTCGCATGTCCGGGCTCCTGCCGCTCCTTCCGCCGACCGCGCTCGACTATTTCGCCGCGCTCGTGGCGGAAGACGCGAGCCTGCCGCTGCTCGAAGCCGCGGTCGCGATCGCCCAGCACGACTTTCCCCGGCTCGACGTCCAGTCGACGCTGGCCGAGATCGACACCCTGGCGGCGCGGCTGAAGCGACGGCTCGCCGCCGATGCCGCGCCGATGCAGCGGCTGCGCCTCCTGAACCGCTTCTTCTTCCAGGAGCTGGGCTTTTCCGGCAACGTCAACGACTACTACGACCCGCGCAACAGCTACGTCCACTGCGTGCTCGAGACCCGGCGCGGCATCCCGATCACCCTGGCGCTGCTTTACGTCGAGCTCGCCAACCAGATCGGGCTCGACGCCTGCGGCGTTTCCTTCCCCGGCCATTTCCTGGCCAAGGTCCACATGCCCCAGGGCGAGATCGTCATCGACCCGTTCACCGGCCAGTCGATGTCGCGCGACGCGCTCGATGCGCTGCTCGCGCCCTATCGCCGCCGGAGCGTCAAGAGCGGCCTGGGCGAGGCCCCGCTCGGCACCTTCCTCCAGCCGGCGCATCCGCGCGAGGTGATCGCGCGGATGCTGCGCAACCTGAAGGAGGTGTTCCGCAGCAGTCAGGATGCGGCCCGCCTCCTCGCCGTCGCCGAGCGGCTGGTGATCCTGCTGCCCGACGCCTGGGAAGAGCGGCGCGACCGCGGCCTGGTGCATGCCGCGCTCGGCGCGCGCTTCCCGGCCATGGCCGACCTGGCCGGCTATCTGGAGCATGCGCCCGACGCCCCCGATCGCCCCGCCATCCGCAAGCGCCTCGCCGAGCTCGGCCACGACGGCGCTTCGCGGTTGCACTGAGCAGTCGCGGCTCGATGCTCTTCACGCCCGCGCAGCGGCGGATCCTGCAGTGGGCCGCGCTCGGCCTCGCCCTGGGCGCGGTCGTCTGGCTGCTCGGGCCCGTGCTCACGCCGTTCGCGATCGGCGCCGTCCTCGCCTATGCGCTCCACCCATTGGTCGAGAAGCTGGCGACGAACCGGGTGCCGCGGCTGCTCGCGGTGGCGCTGGTCGAGATCGGCGCCCTGATCGTCGCCGCGTCGCTGGTGCTGCTGGTGGTGCCTATCCTCTCGAAGGAGCTGCCGCTGCTGCGCGACCAGCTGCCGCTGCTCGTCGAGCGGATCAACCGCGTGCTTTCGCCCTGGCTGATGCAGATGGGCAGCGACTTCGTGCTCGACACCGCCAGCATCCGGGCCTACATCCTCAAGTACCTCGACGCCAATTGGGACGAGTCGTTCGCCGCAGCGCTGATGTCGGTGCGCATCGGTGGCAGCATCCTGCTGACGGTCGTCGGCTACGTCGTCCTCGTGCCGGTGGTCCTGTTCTACCTGCTCGCCGACTGGCCGCACTACATGGCGCGGCTGATCAACCTGGTGCCACCGCGGCTGCGTGGCAAGGTGGCCGACTTCACTGCCGAATGCGACACCGTGCTCGGCCAGTACCTGCGCGGCCAGCTGCTGGTGATGCTGCTGATGGCCGCCTACTACAGCGTCGGTTTGGCGCTGTTCGGCTTCGACCTCGCGGTGCCGGTCGGTGTCTTCACCGGGCTGGCGATCTTCGTGCCCTACGTCGGCTTCGGCATCGGCCTGATCCTGGCGCTGATCGCCGGCGCGCTGCAGTTCGACGGCTGGTACGGGCCGTTCGCCGTCCTCGTCGTCTACGGCACCGGGCAGATCGTCGAGGGCCTGTTCCTGACGCCGAAGATGGTGGGCGGACGGATCGGCATGAACACCATCACCGTCATCTTCGCGCTGTTCGCCTTCGGCCACCTGTTCGGCTTCGTCGGCGTGCTGCTGGCGCTGCCGATGAGCGCGCTGATCGCCGTCGTCGCCGCGCGGCTGCGCGCCAACTACGGCAATAGCAACCTCTACGTCGGATGAGCGTCCGGTGAAGCAGATTCCGCTGGCGATCGGGCCGGAGGCGGCCCGCACCTTCGAGAACTTCCTGCCCGGCCCGAACGCCGCGGCGCTGGCGCACCTGCAGATGCTCGCCCCCGGAGCGCCACCGGTCTACCTCTGGGGGCCGCCCGGCAGCGGCAAGTCGCACCTGCTGCATGCGGTCGTCGAGCGGGCGCAGCAGCAGGGCGAATTGACCGCCTGGTTCGAGGCCGCCGTGCCCGCACCCTGGCAGGCACCGGAGCATTGCGGCTGGATCGTCCTCGACGATTGCCAGGCGCTCGACGAGGCGCAGCAGCAGGCCGCGTTCGCCCTATTCGTCGATGCCGGCGCCCAGGGCGCGGTCGTCCTCGCCGCCGGCAGCGTGCCGCCGGTCGATCTCGACGTACGCGAGGACCTGCGCACCCGCCTCGGCTGGGGCCATGTGTTCGCGCTGCAGCCGCTGGCCGAGCCCGAGGTCCGCTCGGCGCTCCGGCGCGAGGCCGACCGGCGCGGCACCTTCCTCACCGACGAAGTCATGGACTACCTGCTGACCCGCTTCGCCCGCGACCTCAAGCACCTCATGACCCAGCTCGACCGGCTCGACGAGTTCTCGCTCTCGACCAAGCGGGCGATCACGGTGCCGCTGCTGAAGCAGATGCTGGCCGAGGAGGGCGAATGAACCCGCGGCGCGGCCTGACTCTTTTCGACCTCGACCTGACCTTGCTGCCGATCGACTCGGACCACGCCTGGGGCGAGTTCGTCATCCGCGAAGGCTGGGTCGACGTCGCCGCCTTCCGCGCCGGCAACGACGCCTTCTATGCGCAGTACAAGGCCGGCGCGCTCGACATCGCCGCCTACATCGCCTTCGCCGTGGCGCCGCTGCGCGACAAGACCCCGGCGCAGCTCGCCGACGCCCATGCCCGCTTCATGCGCGAGGTGATCCTGCCCGCGATCCGGCCGGCGGCGACGGCGCTCGTCGCCGCCCATCGCGAGCGCGGCGATCTCCTCGCGATCGTCACTTCGACCAACGACTTCATCACCGCACCGATCGCCACCGCCTTCGGCATCGAGGCGCTGATCGCCACCCGGCTGGAGCGCGATGCGACGGGCCGGCCGACGGGCCGGATCGACGGCACGCCGGCCCTGCGCGAAGGCAAGGTCGCGCGTGTCGGACAATGGCTGGCGGAAAGCGGCCTGGGCTGGGACGGCTTCGAGCGCATCAGCGTCTACAGCGACTCGCCCAACGACCTGCCCCTGCTCGAGCAGGCCACCGACCCGGTGGCCGCCAATCCGTCGCCCGAGCTCGACGCGGTGGCGCGCGAACGGGGCTGGCGCATCTTGAGACTCTTCGACCAATGATCAAGAAATTCATCGACAGGCTGCTCGGCAAGTCCGCTTCCGGGAAGCCCGCAGCGCGCGCCGGCAAGCGCGTCGAGGTCCCCAAGGAAGTGCACGGCATCGACCCGTCGCTGGTCGACGAGCGCGCCGTCAAGGTCGTCTCGACCTTGGCCGAGGGCGGGTTCGAGGCCTACATCGTCGGCGGCGCGGTGCGCGACCTGCTGGTGGGCCTGCGCCCCAAGGACTTCGACGTCGCGACCAACGCCACGCCCGAGCAGGTGAAGGGCCTGTTCCGCCGCGCCTTCATCATCGGCCGGCGCTTTCGCATCGTCCACGTCGTCTTCGGCCGGGGCCGCCAGGAGCGCGGGCTCTCGGAGGTGATCGAGGTCTCGACCTTCCGCGCCCGCCCGGATGCCGCCGCGGCCGAGCTCGTCAGCGGCAACGAGAAGACCTCGAGGAGCGAGCTCGCCGGCAAGAGCCACGTCGTCGACGCCGAGGGCCGGGTGCTGCGCGACAACGTCTGGGGGCCGCAGATCGAGGATGCCGAGCGGCGCGACTTCACCGTCAACGCGATGTACTACGACCCCTTGCGCGAGATCGTGGTCGACTACCACGGCGGCATCAAGGACGTGAAGAAGAAGCTGCTGCGCATGATCGGCGACCCGGCGCTGCGCTACCGCGAGGATCCGGTGCGGATCATCCGCGCCGTGCGCTTCGCCGCCAAGCTCGGCTTCGAGATCGAGCCGAAGACGCGCGCCCCGATCAAGGAGCTCGCCGGCCTGCTCGACAACGTGCCGCAGTCGCGCACCTTCGACGAGATGATCAAGCTGCTGCAGACCGGCCACGCGCTGGCCTCGATCGTCGAGCTGAAGAAGCTGGGGCTGCACCGCGGCGTCTTCCCGGTGCTCGACGTCGCCCTCGACGAGGCGCAGCGCCACGACGGCCGCGAGCAGTTCGTGCGCCTGGCGCTGGCCGACACCGACGAGCGGGTCGCCGCCGACAAGCCGGTGGCACCGAGCTACCTGCTGGCGGCGATGCTCTGGCACGACGTGCAGGACGGCTGGAAGCAGCGCCAGGCCGCCGGCCAGTCGCCGTTCCCGGCGCTGCAGGAGGCGATCGACACCGCTTTCGACGCCCGCATCGGCGACATCTCCGGCCGCGGCAAGCTCGCGGCCGACATGCGTGAGATCTGGATGCTGCAGCCGCGCTTCGAGCGCCGCGCGCCGCACTCGGCGCAGACCCTGCTCGAGCAGCCGCGCTTCCGTGCCGGCCTCGACTTCCTGCGCCTGCGCGGCAAGGTCGGCGAGGCCGATCCGGCGCTGGCCGAATGGTGGGAGGCGTTCTTCCAGGCCGGCGACGACGAGCGCTACCGGATGCTCGAGGCGGTGCGCGAGCCGCGCGGCGGGGCGCGCCGGGTGCGGCGGGTTCCGGCCGCGGCGGCCGCCGGCCAGGCATCGACCGCCACGACGACCCCGGACGACCGCGGCACCGCGTCGCCGCCGCCCGAGGGCGACGGCAGCCCTGCCGACGACGAGTCGGCGCCGAGCGACGGCCAGGCGCCGCGCAAGCGCCGGCGCCGTCGCCGTCGTCCCAGCGAGCCAACCGTCGACATCCCGACCTGACGCCGGCCGGTGGCTCCGCAGGGCGAGGAGGCCTTCGTCGGCCTCGGCTCCAACCTCGGCGATCGTCGCGCTCGCCTCGTGTCCGCCTTCGCCGCACTTTCGGGCCTCCCGGGAACGCGGCTCGTGGCCCGCTCCTCGCTCTACGAGTCGGCGCCGCTGGAGGCCGGGGGCGGCGACTACCTCAATGCCGTCGCCCGGCTGCGCACGACCCTCGCGCCGCTCGACCTGCTGCATGCGCTGCAGGCGATCGAGGCCGGAGCGGGGCGGCAGCGCCCGTACCCGAACGCGCCGCGCAGCCTCGACCTCGACCTGCTGCTCTACGGCGAGGTGGCCGTGGCGAGCGACGACCTGACGCTGCCGCATCCGCGCCTGCACGAGCGTGCCTTCGTCGTCGTGCCGCTGCTCGAGATCGCGCCCGACCTGCGCTGGGGCGCCGGTCGCCTCGATGCCCTGCTGCCGCGGCTCGCCGGACAGCGCCTCGCTAAACTCGATCGATGATCGAATCGATTCCCGCCCCGGTGCGCATGGTGGCCCTGCTCACCGCCTCCAACGTCTTCATGACCTTCGCCTGGTACGGCCACCTCAAGCAGCTCGAGCAGCGCGTCTGGGTCGTCGCCGCGCTCATGAGCTGGGGCATCGCCCTGTTCGAGTACCTGCTGATGGTGCCCGCCAACCGCATCGGCTTTGCCGGCGGCATGAGCCTGGCGCAGCTGAAGATCACGCAGGAGGTCATCACCCTCGCGGTGTTCGTGCCGTTCGCGCTGCTGTTCATGGACCAGCCGCTGAAGCTCGATTTCCTCTGGGCCGCGCTCTGCCTGGTCGGCGCGGTCTA
>DATCGH010000457.1:0-9905 GCA_036509055.1 Caldimonas sp. | reverse complement strand
CGCCGCGCGGCAACGCACGGCGGCGATGCCGTTCATCATGGTCACCGTGCTGATCGACATGGTGTCGATCGGCCTGATGGTGCCGGTCCTGCCGGCCCTGGTGGGCAGCTTCACCGCCTCGCAGACCGAGCAGGCGTGGTGGTATGGCGCGGTGACCTTCGCCTTCAGCTTCGCCAATTTCCTGACCTCGCCGCTGCTCGGCGCGCTCTCGGACCGGCACGGCCGCCGGCCGGTGCTGCTGCTCGGCTTCTGCGCCCTTGCCATCAGCTTCTTCGTCACTGCGCTGGCGACCCAGCTGTGGATGCTGATCGCGGTGCGCCTCTTCAGCGGTGCGATGCAGTCGAACATCTCGGTCGCCAATGCCTACGTCGCCGACATCACGCCACAGGCCGACCGGGCCAAGCGCTTCGGCCTGCTCGGGGCGATGTTCGGGCTCGGCTTCATCCTCGGCCCGGTGATGGGCGGACTGCTCGGCGCCATCGACCTGCATCTGCCGTTCTTCGCCGCCGGCTCCTTGGCGTTGATCAACCTCCTCTACGGCTGGTTCGTGCTGCCCGAGTCCCTGCCGCCGGAGCGGCGCCGACCGGTCGACTGGAAGGCCGCGCTCAATCCGGTGAAGTCGTTCGCCGAGCTCGGCCAGCTGCACGGCGTCGGCGTCCTGGTCGCGGTGGTCGCCTGCACCGCGCTGGCGCAGTTCGTCCTCTACACGAGCTGGGCGCTCTACACGTCCTTCAAGTTCGGCTGGGGGCCGCTGCAGAACGGCTGGTCGCTGTTCGCCGTCGGCGTGATGTCGACCCTGGTCCAGGGCTTCCTCCTCGGCCGTCTGCTGAAGCGCTTCTCGCCGCAGAAGCTGGCGATCTGGGGCCTGGTCTCGTCGACGCTCGCCTACGTCGGCTACGGCGCCGTCAGCGAGGGCTGGATGATGTTCGTCGTCATCGTCGCCAACATCCTCGCTTTCGCCGTCGCCGCGTCGATCCAGAGCATCATCTCCGGCGCCGCCGATCCGACCACCCAGGGGCGGACCATGGGCGCGATGAGCGGGCTGCAGAGCCTGATGGCGGTGGTGGCGCCGGTGCTGAGTGCGCCGCTGCTCGGCGTGGTCTCGCACCTGCCGCGCGGCGACTGGCGGATCGGCACGCCGTTCTACTTCTGCGCCGCGGTCCAGGCGGTCGCGCTCGGCCTCGCCTGGATGCACTTCCGCAAGGCCCGGCGGACCCGCCTCGCCGCGACGCCGCGACCCACCTGAACGAGGAACGCCCATGCACGACCGGATCCTGATTCTCGATTTCGGCTCCCAGGTCACGCAGCTGATCGCCCGCCGCATCCGCGAGGCGCACGTGTTCTGCGAGATCCATCCGAACGACGTCAGCGACACCTTCATCCGCGAATTCGCGCCCAAGGGAATCATCCTTTCCGGCAGCCACGCCTCGACCTACGAAGAGCACGAGCTGCGCGCGCCGCAGGCGGTGTTCGATCTCGGCGTGCCGGTGCTCGGCATCTGCTACGGCATGTTCACGATGGCGGTGCAGCTCGGCGGCCAGGTCGAGGCGAGCACGCACCGCGAGTTCGGCTACGCCGAGGTGAGGGCGCGCGGCCACACCCGGCTGCTCGCCGGCCTGGAGGACTTCTCGACGACCGAGGGCCACGGCATGCTCAAGGTCTGGATGAGCCACGGCGACAAGGTCACCGAGCTGCCGCCCGGCTTCGCCCTGATGGCCTCGACGCCGAGCTGCCCGATCGCGGGCATGGCCGACGAGCGTCGCGGCTACTACGCGGTGCAGTTCCATCCCGAGGTCACGCACACCATCAAGGGGCGGGAGCTGCTCGAGCGCTTCGTCCTCGAGATCTGCGGCGCGAAGCCCGACTGGGTGATGGGCAACTACATCGACGAGGCGGTGGCGCGCATCCGCGACCAGGTCGGCGACGACGAGGTCGTCCTCGGCCTGTCGGGCGGCGTCGACTCGAGCGTCGCCGCGGCGCTGATCCACAAGGCGATCGGCGACCGGCTGACCTGCGTCTTCGTCGACCATGGGCTGCTCCGGCTCGACGAGGGCCGCCTGGTGATGGAGATGTTCGCCGACCGGCTGCATGTCAAGGTGATCGCCGTCGACGCCAGCGAGCAGTTCCTCGGCCAGCTCGCCGGCGTCGCCGACCCCGAGGCCAAGCGCAAGATCATCGGCCGCGAATTCGTCGAAGTCTTCACCCGCGAGGCCGGCAAGCTCAAGCAGGCGAAGTGGCTGGCGCAGGGAACGATCTACCCCGACGTGATCGAGTCGGGCGGTGCGAAGTCGAAGAAGGCGATCTCGATCAAGAGCCACCACAACGTCGGCGGCCTGCCGGCGACCCTCGGTCTAAAGCTGCTCGAGCCGCTGCGCGAGCTCTTCAAGGACGAGGTGCGCGAGCTCGGCGTGGCCCTCGGCCTGCCGCACGACATGGTCTATCGCCACCCGTTCCCGGGCCCGGGCCTGGGCGTGCGCATCCTCGGCGAGGTGAAGCGGGAGCACGCCGACCTGCTGCGCCGGGCCGACGCGATCTTCATCGAGGAGCTGCGCAACACCATCGATCCGGCGAGCCGCAAGACCTGGTACGAGCTGACCTCGCAGGCCTTCGCCGTGTTCCTGCCGGTCAGGAGCGTCGGCGTCATGGGCGACGGCCGCACCTACGAGCACGTGGTGGCGCTGCGCGCGGTGCAGACCAGCGACTTCATGACCGCCGACTGGGCCGAGCTGCCCTACGCGCTCCTGAAGAAGGTGTCGGGCCGGATCATCAACGAGGTGCGCGGCATCAACCGCGTCACCTACGACGTCTCGTCCAAGCCGCCGGCGACGATCGAGTGGGAGTGAGGGCGTCGGATCGGGGTCCAAGGCGCACGGACATGATCTGACACAAGGGCGACCCGGCGGCGGGTGCAACACTCCTGCCATGCGTCTTGCCCTGCTTTCGGACATCCACGCCAATCCCCTTGCCCTGGAGACGTGCCTCGCGCGCGCACAGGAGCTGGGTGCGACCCAGCTGGCGCTGCTCGGCGACCTGGTCGGCTACGGACCCGACCCTGCGTTGGTGGTCGACCGGATTCGCACGCTGCAGGCGTCCGGGGCCTGGGTGCTGCGCGGCAACCACGACGCCCTGGCCGCGGCGCCCCCGGCCGAGCCCAGGACCATGGATGAAGCCGGCGCGCGCTGGACCCACGACCAGCTCGACGCGTCGCAGCGCGACTACCTCGCGGCCTTGCCGCTGCAGTTGATCGAGCCGCCGTGCTTCCTGGTCCACGCCAGTGCAGACGCCCCGGCGGCGTGGCGTTACGTGAACAACCCGCTCGTGGCAGGCGACAGCCTGGCGCATGCGGTCCGCCACGACGGCGTCTGTTACGTGCTGGGCGGCCATGTGCATCTGCAGGCGCTGTACTACCAGGGCCGGGGTTCGACGCTGATGCTGTTCGAACCCGTGCCCGGCAAGGCCATCCCGGTGCCACAGCACCGCCGCTGGGTGGCCACCGTGGGGTCGGTGGGGCAGCCGCGTGACGGCAATCCCGCCGCAGCCTTTGCCCTGCTCGACACCCGAGCGGCCCAGATCACCTTCCATCGCCTGCCCTACGACGTGGGTGCCATGGTGGCGCTGGCGCGGCGCAAGGGCGTGCCGCAGGACGCGGTTCAACGCCTGGAAAGAGCGCGCTGAATCCATGAGCACGGTCGCCCTCGAACCCGGCGACACGCTGGACGGGTTCGTCATCGGTCCCGTGCTGCATGCCGGTTCGATGGCCCGCATCTTCAGCGTCCACTTTGCGCAGGGCGCGCGCGACCCGGGCTTTCCGATGGTGATGAAGGTGCCGCGCATGGGATCGGGCGACGGCTTCGAGACCATCGTCGGCTTCGAGACCGAACATCGCCTGCTGCCCCTCTTGACCGGGCCGCACGTACCCCGGTTCGTGGCTTGCGGTGACCTGGCGGTCCACCCCTATCTGGTCATCGAACGGGTGCCGGGCCCCACCTACCAGGAACTGCTGGAGCCGGCGTCCCGGCTCGACGTGGACCGAGCCGTCTCGCTCGGCCTCGCGCTGGCGCGGGCCTGCCACAGCCTGCATCGGCAAAACTTGGTGCATCAAGACCTGAAGCCCGCCAACGTGGTGTGGCGCGACGGCGGCACCGCCGTTCTGCTGGACTTCGGGCTGTCGCACCACGCCGAGCTTCCCGATCTGCTGGCCGAAGAGACGCGCCAGCCGATCGGAACCGCCGCCTACATGGCGCCGGAGCAGGTGCTCGGCATTCGCGGCGATTCGCGCAGCGACCTGTTTGCCGTCGGCGTCATGCTCTACGAGATGCTGACCGGCGAGTTGCCGTTCGGTGATCCGAAGACGGCGGGCGGCCTGCGCCAGCGCTTGTGGATGGATCCGGTGCCGCCCCGGCGCCTCCGTCCCGACATTCCAGCCTGGCTGCAGGAGGTCGTGCTGCGCCTCCTGGAGCCCCAGGCCGAACACCGCTATCCATCGGCCAAGCACCTCGTGTTCGATCTCGAAAATCCCGGGCAGGTGGCGGTCACCGCGCGCGGCCAGCGCCTGCGCGGCACGCCCTGGCACCGGCACCTGCGGCGCTGGCTGCGCGCCGCCGGCCTGCAATACCACCCGAGCACGATGCCGTCGCGCCAGATCGATGAAGTGCCCATCGTTCTGCTGGCGGTGCCCAACGGCGACGTCAGCGACGGCACGCTGTACTCGCTGCGCCAGGCCATCGCGCGGTCGCTGGGCGCGCGGCCCGGTGCGCGCCTGGCCTGCGTCACCGTGACGCCGCCCGTCGGGCCGGAGGACACCGACACGCAGCGCCGCCTGCTCGAGCAACTGCGGCGCTGGGCCGAGCCGCTCGACCTGAGCCAGCATCAGGTGTCTTTCCACGTGCTCGAGTCCGGCGATGTGGCCGGCGCCATCGTCCGCTATGCCAAGCGCAACACCGTGAGCCTCATCGTCATGGGTGCCGCCACGCACGGCCTGAAGTTTCAACCCATCGTGCCGACGATTCCGGTCAAGGTGGCCATGCAGGCGCCGTGCACGGTGCTGCTGGTGAAAGAGGACCTGCCCGTGGTGGCCGGCGTCGACCCGGACGACGACTGACTTGCGTCGTCAAAAGCTCCCCGGCGCGGCTGAGACGCCGAGCAGTTCGAGACTGCGTTCGACGACCGCTTCGGTCGACACGCCGAGGAGATGCTCGCCGGGCGGCACGTCCGAGTAGACCATCGCGTGGCGCTCGCCCTCGGGTGCCCACGTGCAGTGGCTGGCGAAGGTCGACATCCAGCAGACCGAGGGGGTGCCCGCCAGCCAGGCAAGGTGCATCGAGGCGGTGTCGCCGCCCAGGTGCAGTGCCGCGCCTTGGATCAGGGCGTGCAGCTCCGGGATGTCGAGCGTGCCGGCGAACACTCGCCAGGGCGCGAACGGCAGGGCGCGCAGCAAGGCGTCGAGCGCGCGACGCTCGCGCGCCTGGCCGGAACAGGAGATCGCCAGCGGCAGGTCGCCCCGGGCTTCGCGCAGTCTGAGCAGCAGCTCGACGAGCTGCGCCGGCGGCAGCTCCTTGCAGCTCTGCTTGGTGAATGGGCTGAGATGGACGTACTTCGCCGTCGCCGCCTCGCCACCCAGCAGCGAGCCGAGCGCGGGGGCGGGCAGGAGGTCGAAGGCCGGCACGGCGGAGCGGATGCCAGCCTGCTGCAGGGAGTGCCACCGCTGCAGGTACATCCGTTCCTGGCCGAAGGGGGAGTCGATCACGTCGGTGGCGAACCAGCGCCAGGCGTACCGCCGTCTTCGGGGCCCGGGGCGGCGCACGAGGCGCCGCTTCGCGCCGCTCAGCCAGGCGGCCGTGCTGGCGTGGTCCGAGCCCATGAGATCGATGGCGATGTCGAAGCGCTCGGCGCGCAGCGCCCGTGTCGTGCCGACGATGCTCTGCAGGCTCAGGGAGCGGCGGTTGCGTCGATAGGGCCAGACCCGGTCGATCCAGGGCGCGAGGGCGAGCAGGCTCGCGTACTCGCGGCGCACCAGGCAGTGCAGCTCGGCGTGCGGATAGGTGTGACGCACCGCCGCCATCGCCGGGAGCGAGTGCACCAGATCGCCGAGGCCGGCCACCTCGACGATCAGGATCTTCCTCGCCGCGGCGCTTTCGACCGCGAAGTCGGGAGTTGCGGCGCGAAATGAGCTTGGGTTCACCGTTCCGATCGAGTGGAAACGACCTTTCTTAGGACTGCCTTAGGGTCGGCCGGTGCTCCGACGCACTCGCGCCTTGATCGGCATCAAGGTTCGTGCGTCGCAGTTTATAAGGTGCATGGTAAATATACCTACACTGACCGCACGAACCCGACAACACATTCCCGGAACACTTTCATGAACTCCACGCACAGGCTATGGCGATGGCTCGGCCTCATCTTCGTCCTCTCGTTCGGGGCCCTCGGGTACCTGGGCTGGCAGATCTACCTGACGGCGCCGCCCATCCCGAAGTCGGTCGCCACGAACGACGGCGAGTTGCTGTTCACCGGCGAGCAGATCCAGCGCGGCCAGCAGGCCTGGATGGCTGCAGGCGGCCAGCAGCTCGGCACGGTCTGGGGCCACGGCAGCTACGTCGCCCCGGACTGGTCGGCCGACTGGCTGCACCGTGAAGCGACGGCCCTGCAGGACCTGCGCAGCGCCGAGCAGCGCAAGGCGACGCCGACCCTGACGCCTGCCGACCAGGCTGCCGTCGACGCCCGCGTCCGCGACGAGATGCGCCGCAACACCTATGACGAGTCGAGCGGGAGCGTGAAGGTTTCGGCCGAGCGGGCCAAGGCGATCCGCCAGGTCGCCGGCCACTACGAAGGCCTGTTCGGCAGCGAGCCGTCGCTCGCCAAGCTGCGCGACCAATACGCGATGACCGACGGGGCATTGCCCGAGAAGGCCGACCGCCAGGCGCTGGCCGCGTTCTTCTTCTGGACCGCCTGGGCGGCGGCAACGAACCGCCCGGGCGAGAGCAATCTCTCCTACACCAGCAACTGGCCGCACGAGCCGCTGGTCGGCAACACGATGTCGACCTCGGCCGCGATGTGGTCGATGGTCAGCATCATCCTGCTGCTGGCCGGCATCGCCGCGATGCTCTGGCTGCAGGGCGGAATCAGGCACGAGGAAGAGGCGAAGGTGCCGGCCGCGGACCCGCTGCTCGGCGCCAAGGCCACGCCCTCGATGAAGGCGACCCGCAAGTACTTCTTCGTCGTCATCGCCCTGATGCTGCTGCAGATCGGCATGGGCGCCATCACCGCGCACTACGCGGTCGAGGGCCAGGCGTTCTTCGGAATCCCGCTGGCCCAGGTGCTGCCCTATGTCGTCAGCCGGACCGTGCACACCCAGATCGGCATCTTCTGGATCGCCACCGCGTGGCTGGCGACCGGCCTCTATGTCGCGCCGCTGCTTTCGGGCCGCGAGCCGCGGTTCCAGAAGCTCGGCGTCGACGCGCTGTTCTGGGCCCTCATCGTCGTCGTGCTGGGATCCACCGTCACCGGCTGGCTGGGCACGCTGCAGCATCGCGGCGTCGACTTCAGCTTCTGGCTGGGCAACCAGGGCCTCGAGTTCACGAGCATGGGCCGCGTCTGGCAGATCCTGCTGTTCGTCGGCCTGCTGTTCTGGGTCTTCCTGCTCGGGCGGGCCCTCTGGCCGGCACTGAAGAAGGCGTCGGAGACCCGCGGCCTGATCGCCATGGTGTTCCTCTCGGCGACCTGCATCGGCGGCTTCTACGCCAGCTCCCTCACCTGGGGCCAGCATACCCACTACTCGATGATCGAGTACTGGCGCTGGTGGCTGGTGCACCTGTGGGTCGAGGGCTTCTTCGAGGTGTTCGCCACCGCGGTCGTTGCTCTGATCTTCACCAACCTGGGCCTGATCCGCGCCGCTTCGGCCAACCGCGCCATCATCGCCGAGACCATCGTCTTCCTGTTCGGCGGCATCCTCGGCACGCTGCACCACCTCTACTGGACCGGCACGCCGACCTCGGTGATCGCCGTCGGCTCGGTCTTCTCGGCCCTCGAGGTCGTGCCGCTGACGCTCATCGGCCTCGAGGCGCTGCAGACCTATCGCCGCTCGAAGGCGGTGCCCTGGCTGGGCGCCTACAAGTGGGTCATCCTGTCCTTCGTCGCCGTCGGCTTCTGGAACACGGTCGGTGCGGGCCTGCTCGGCTTCGCCATCAATCCGCCGGCGTCGCTGTACTACGTGCAGGGCCTGAACATGACGGCCGCGCACGGTCACGCCGCGCTGTTCGGCGTCTACGGCATGCTGGGCATCGGCCTGATGCTGTTCTGCCTGCGCGGCCTCTACGACCGGGCGCTGCACGCCGACAGGTACCTGAAGCCCGCCTTCTGGAGCCTGAACGTCGGCCTGGCGATGATGGTCTTCCTCTCGCTGCTGCCCGCGGGCATCTACCAGGCCTGGGCCAGCATCACCAAGGGCCTGTGGTACGCGCGTTCGCCCGACATCATCCACTCGCCGGTGATGGAGACCCTGGTGTGGCTGCGCGTGCCGGGCGATATCGTGTTCGCCGCGGGCAGCGTGCTGCTGGCGGTCTACGCGCTGGCGTTGCTGAGGACGGGCCGACGGTCCGCGACGACGACGCTGCCGATCGCGATTCCCTCGCTGGCCGAGCGCTGACAAACGCGGGAGGGTGTCTGGCCCTCCCGCCTGCCCTGGACGACCATGAAACTCACCGCCTTCACCGACTACAGCCTGCGGGTTCTCATCTACCTGGCGACCGACACGACCCGCCGGGCGACCATCGCCGAGATCGCCAAGGCGTTCGGCATCTCCGAGAACCATCTCGTCAAGGTTGTTCACTTCCTCGGCAAGCAGGGCTGGATCGAGACCGTCCGCGGCAAGGGCGGGGGCATCCAGCTGGCAATGCTGCCGATGCAGGTCAACGTCGGCCAGGTCGTGCGGGGGACCGAAGGCACGGCGATGCCGGCGGTCTGCTTCGGGGAAGACGACGACCGCTGCGTCATCGACGGCTCCTGCCGGCTGAAGGGGGTGCTCGGCGAGGCCGTCAGGGCGTTCTACGCCGTGCTCGACCGCTACACGCTCGAGGACCTCTCGCGCAACCGGCTGGTCCTGGGCAAGATCCTGATGATCCGCGCAGCCTGAGCGATGGACAGGATCCAGATGCCAGCCGGCTCCGACTCGCCCTACGCGTACGCGGGCCCGGAGGCGCTGCGGCTGCCGATCGAGGCGGCGCTTCGCCAGGTCGTCGATCCCGAGGTCGCGATGACGATCGTCGACGTCGGCCTCATCCATGGCGTCGACGTCAGCGAGGACGCGGTGAACGTCGTGATGACGATGACGTCGGCAGCCTGCCCGGTCACCGATGTCATCGTCGGCGACGTCGAGGCGGAACTCGACCGCGTCGTTCCGCCGCAGTTGACGATCCACGTCGAGCTGGTCTGGGAGCCGGCCTGGACCCCCGACAGGATGAGCGAGCGGGCCAGGTCCTTCATGGGCTGGTAGCCCGCCTGCGAGCCCCATGAAGACGCGAACGCACCTCGGGACGCCGATCCCTTTACGGGTCGGGCGCGCGGCTTTCCTGTCGATCGTCGCGGCCTTGCTGGCGACGGGCGTCATCGGCGGCTTGCTGCGCGCCGGCGTTGCCGTGCCGGTTCCGGGCGACAGTGCCTGGCCGGGCCGGGCGGTATCGGCACACGCCTTCCTCATGATCTGCGGCTTCATGGGCACCGTCATCGCGATCGAGCGCGCCGTCGCTGTCAAGGAGCGATGGGCGTTCGCGGCCCCCGCGGCCTCCGCCCTGGCGGGGGTGCTGATGCTGGCCGGAATGCCGGCGGCCGCGGCGTGGCTGGCTGTCCTGGCCTCGCTCGCCTTCATCGCGGTGAACGCGACCGTGGTCTCGCGGCAGCGGGCCGCGCACACCGCG
>DATCGH010000456.1:0-2011 GCA_036509055.1 Caldimonas sp. | reverse complement strand
CCGCTCGGTGTGGCAGCGCCTGGTGCGTGTCTGCGCGCTGGTGCGCTACCGGTTCTTTCTCTATGCGGGCCTCCTTCCCTACCTGCTCGGCGCGGCCTGGGCCTACGCCCTCGCCGACGCCTTCGACGCCACGATCTTCTTCAGCGGCCTCGCCGGCGTGGTGCTCGCGGTCGTCGGCGTCGAGGCCTTCAACGAGTATTTCGACTCGCGGATGGGCACCGACCGGGTCTTCAACCCCGCCGATCTGCCGCCGATGACCGATGCCGTCCTCTGGCTCGGCATCGCCGGCTTCGCCGGCGCGCTCGCCGTCGGCATCCACCTGACGATGGCGCGCGGTTGGCCGATCCTCGCCTTCGCCCTTCTCGGCGGCGCGGCGGCGATCTTCTACGTCGCCCCGCCGATCCGCTGGGCCTACCGCGGACTCGGCGAGCTGGTCATCGCCCTGTCGTACGGCCCCTGGATGGTCCTGGGCAGCCTCTACCTGCACACCCAGCGGCTGTCGTGGCAGGCGCTGGCCGTCTCGCTGGTGCCGGGCTGCCTGATCATGGGCCTGGCCGTCGTCAACGCGATCCCCGATTTCCATCAGGACCGCCTCGTCGGCAAGCGCAACCTCGTGGTGCGGCTCGGCCGTCGCCGCGCCGTCTCCCTTTACCTGGGGCTGGCGGCCGCGGGCCTGGCCGTCGTGCCGCTCGGCGTCGTCGCCGGCATCTTCCCGTGGCCCTGCCTCGCCGCCCTGCTGGCGCTGCCGCTGCTGATCGAGAGCGGCCGGATCGCCCGTTCGACCTACGAGACGCCGCGCGCCTTCGTGCCGGCGGTGCGCAACATCGTCGCCTGCTACCTCGTCGCGGTGCTGCTGCTCACCGCGGGCATCCTGGTCCAGGCCGCCTGGCGCGCATGAACCGCATCGATCTTCTCGGGGCGCCGCTGCTGGTCTCCTGGCAGATCACCCGCGACTGCGACCTCTGCTGCCTGCATTGCTGCACCGAATCGGCCCCGGGCAAGCGCCTGCCGGACGAGCTCGACGCCGACGAGGCGATGCGTGTCGCCGACGAGATCATCCGCGTGGGCGTGCCCTACGTCATGCTCTGCGGTGGCGAGCCGCTGGTCGTCCCGCACTTCTTCGCCCTCGCCGAGAAGCTCGGCAACGCCGGGGTGAAGCTGAAGATCGAAACCAACGGCCAGCGCTTCGACACGGCCGTGGCAGAACGGCTGGCGCGCCTGCCGATCCGCTCGGTGCAGATCAGCCTCGACGGCGACACCGAGGCGACCTACGCCCGCCAGCGGGTCGGCGCTTCGCTGGCGGCCGCGCACGCCGCCTGCCGCGCCGTGCGCGCTGCGGGGATGCCACTGGAAATCACCTTCGCGCCGACCCGCATCAACCTGCACGAGGCCGGGCAGGTCATCGAGCGGGCGCATTCGCTCGGCGCCTTCCGCTTCAACAGCGGCCGCCTGATGCGCATCGGCACCGCCGCGCGGCTCTGGGACCGGCTCGAGCCGGGCGAAGCGGCGTACGGCGAATTCCGTCGCCTCCTTGAACGGGCCTCGCGCCGGTTCGAGGGCGAAATGGAGCTCTGCTTCGAGCCGTTCGAGATCCGCGACGGTCTTCAAGCCAGCCTCGAAAGCCCGCCGGCGACCCTGCTCGTCCTGCCCAACGGCTGGGTCAAGGTGGCGGCGCCCTTGCCCTTGATCTGTGCGGATCTGCGCCACGATCGCCTCGACGACGCCTGGGACGCCTATCGCGCAGCGTGGCGGAGTGATAAAGTGGTTTCGGCAGCGCGCTGCGCCATCGAAGACCAAGCGATGCTCGCACACGCGAATGAATGGCAGGCCCGCGCGGCCCGCCGGATCGAAATCATCACGGAGGTTTCATGAGCGAAGCGAAACTGCAGACGATCGAGCCCGCGAAGGGCATGCCCCAACCCAAGACCGTGGCCCCGGCGCCGCTGGACAGACCGGTCTGGGAAACGCCCAAGCTCGAAGACGTTTCCGAGCAGGTCATGGCGCAGCCCTA
>DATCGH010000455.1:0-4126 GCA_036509055.1 Caldimonas sp. | reverse complement strand
AATCGGCAGGGGCCGGCGTCTTGGCTTCGCGCGCGGCCAGCGCCTTCAGGCGCAGGCGCATCGCCGTCTCGGGCTGGTCGGCCGGGCAGGCGGCGGCGAGCTTGGCCAGGGTGGTGGCGACCTGGTCCTTGCCGAGCACCTGGGTCTGGTCGGTGTCCCAGGAATAGAAGGCGAGCAGGCGCCAGTCGTTCGCCTTCAGGTCCTTGCCGCCGGCCAGCGCGTCGGCGAGCACCGCCTTGACCGGCCGGGCGGCGTTCATTCCGAGGTTGAGGAGCTCGATGTAGCGGGCCGGGTCGACCTCGCCAGGCAGGCGGGTCACTTCCTCGCCGCTCGGTTTCAGCATCAGCATCGTCGGATAGCCGCTGACGCGAAAGCGCGTGCCCAGCTTCTGCGCGCCCGGGCTGTCGCCGTCGACATATACCGGCACGAAGGCGCGCGAGCGCTCGATGAAGTCCTGGCGGTTGAAGAGCGTCGCCTGGACCTGGTTGCACGGCGGACACCACTTCGCGCCCCAGTAGAGGAACACCGGCTTGGTCTCGGCCCGGGCGACCGCGAAGGCGGCCTCGATGTCCGCGTCGCTGCTCGCCTTCTTCCAGGCGATGCCGTCGACATGGTCGGCGACGGCCGGCGCGGGCTGGGCGGCGCCCGTCGGTCCGGCCGCGGACGTGGCCGGCTGAGCGTTGTCCGGCGCCTTCGAGCAGGCGGCGAGCGCCAGCGCGAGGGCGACGACGAGGCCCGTGGCGGGCAAAGGGAGGTGTTTCATGGGCGCAATTTTCGCCCAAGGCGCCCTGGCACGCGAGCGCCGCCCGGGCAAGGCCCTAGTCGACCGGCGCCGGCGCCTCGCGCACCGGGTCGCGCGGCGAGGAGCCGAACTGGGCCAGGGCGACGCCAGCGAGCGTCAGCGCCGCGCCGGCGACCTTGACCGCCGAATAGCGTTCGCCGGTCAGGGCCCAAGCGACGAGGCCGGCGACCGGCGGCATCAGGTACATCAGCGGCGCGGTCCGGGCGACGCCGCGGACCGCATTGATCCAGCCCCAGGCGAGCCAGCCGATGAAGGCCGAGATGATCACCGAATAGAAGGTGCCGGCCCAGATCGCCCAAGAGATGTCGCCCCACGACACCGCAAGGCCCGCCGGCAGGCTGAGCAGCACGACCGGCAAGCTGCCGGCCAGCACGCCGTAGGTCATCACGGTGACGCCGCCGAGCCGCTCGATCAGCGGCTTGGCGGCGACCGTGTAATAGGAGAAGAAGGAGGCGGCGATCAGCAGCACCAGGTCGCCGCCGCCGGCCTGCCAGTGGCCGCCGAACAGCTTGTCGGAAAGGAAGGCGAGCACGCCGCAGCAGGCGACCGCGACGCCGGCCACCTGGCCCCGGGTCAGCTTCTCGTGACCGTGCCAGTGGAGGATGAAGAGGGTGAAGATCGGCCCGCAGGCAAGGATCAGCGAGCTCGAGAAGGCGGTCGACCAGTGGATGCCGTAGGTCACCAGGCCGACGTGCAGCAGGTGGCCGATGAGGCCGAGCCGAAGCAGGGCGAAGGCATCGGCGCGCGAGAGCTTCGGCCAGCGGAGGCCGTAGCGCGAGCAGAGCAGGATCGCGGCGGCGGTCGGCATGATCAGGTAGCGGACGAACAGGAAGCCACCGGGCGAGAGGGCGTTGAAGATCGCCTTCTGCACCGTGAAGTTGGCGCCCCAGAGAACGATCAGCAGCAGCGCCAGCCAGAGCGCCCGCCGCGCCAGGCCGTCCTGGTGGGCGCTCGCGGCCTCGACCGGGCCGGCGGTGGCGGCAGCGGAAGACGGCGGCGTCACGCGGGCGGGGCGTCGTCGGCCACGCCCGGATGGCCGGGTCCGGCCGGCACGCGGTCGCCGAGCGCAGCCTGGGCGTCCTCGAAACGCCAGCCGTCGACCGGCGTCGCCCGGGCGAGCGCCATCCAGAGGGGAAACGTCATGCGCGTCGGCCGCCGCGGCGCCGGGCGGGCCACCGTCAAGCCGACAGCGTCGGCGACGAGCACGCCGCATTCGACCGGGATCTCGCCGGGCTCGGCGATCCCGGCCTTGACCACGTACCAGCATTCGCCGCCGAGCTGCAGGTAGGCCTCGCGCTTGGTCGCGCGGCGCAGGTCGGCGAGCAGGTCGGAGCGCTGCACCTTGACCTCGTGGACGATCGGCTCGAGGTAGGCCTCGACCGTCGTGTGTCGGACCGAGAACACATCGGGCATGGCGATCTGCCACTGCTCGCCGACCTTGGCGCGCACCGCCAGGCCGCGCCAGGCCAGCCGGCCGGCGCGCGTCATCTCCCGGGCGACGCGCTCGACCAGCAGCTCGTGGGCGTCGCGACGGCCGCGGTTCTTCGCCAGGGTCTCGGCCAGCACGACGATGCCGGCGTCGCTGACGCGCAGGGTTTCGTGGCCGAAGGGGCCGCGCTCGCGCACCAGGAGGCCTGCCGCCACCAGCTCGATCTCGACCGCGTCCTGGCAGGGCCAGCCGGCCGAGCGGTAGACATCGCGCAGGCGCCGCCGGTGGACGACGCCGATCGAGACCAGCGACACCGAGGGAAAAGAAGGGCCGTCGGGCATGGAAAGACGAATTTCCGAACCGCGCACCTTACCAAGATTCAACGGATCGGGCGTCGCCGACGTTAGGATGCGCGCCACCCTTTCCGCCAGAAGGCCCACGCCATGCCCGCTCGTCTTTCGATCCGCCTGCGCCGTGCGCTCGCGCTCGCCGGTCTCGCCCTGCTCGCCGCGACCGGGCCCGCCTCCGGCGCCGACCCGAAGGTGCTCAACATCTACAACTGGTCGGACTACATCGCCGACGACACGATCAAGAACTTCGAGAAAGAGACCGGGATCAAGGTCAACTACGACAACTACGACACCAACGAGGTGCTGCACGCCAAGCTCGTCGCCGGCCAGACGGGCTACGACATCGTCGTCCCCGGCGCGCACTTCGCGAAGACGCAGATCGAAGGCGGCCTGCTGCAAAAGCTCGACCGCACCAAGCTGAGCAACTGGAGCAACCTGGACCCGGCGCTGCTCAAGCAGCTCGCCAACGTCGACCCGGGCAACCAGTACCTGGTCGACTGGCTCTGGGGCTACGTCACCGTCGGCATCAACATCCCCAAGGTCAAGGCCGCGCTCGGCGACCTGCCGATGCCAGACAACGCCTGGAGCCTGATCTTCGATCCGAAGTACGCGAGCAAGCTGAAGAGCTGCGGCGTCAACTTCCTCGACTCTGCTTCCGAAGTGCTGCCGGTGGCGCTGCTCTACGTCGGCAAGCCCGCCTACTCGACCACCGCCGCCGACTACGACGCGGCCGCGAAGATGCTGGCCTCGGTGCGCCCGTACGTGACCCGGTTCTCGTCGTCGGGCTACATCAACGACCTGGCGGGCGGCTCGCTCTGCGCGGTGATGGGCTTTTCCGGCGACATCAACATCGCCCGTGCCCGTGCGCTCGAGGCCAATCCGAAGCAGCCGGCGACGATCGAGGCGCTCATCCCCAAGGGCGGGGCGACACTGTTCTTCGATTCGATGGCGATCCCGAAGGACGCGAAGAATGTCGCCAACGCGCACCTCTTCATCAACTACATCCTGCGCCCGGAGGTCTCGGCGGCGCTGACCAACAAGGTCTTCTACGCCAACCCTAACGCCGCCTCGCTGAAGTTCGTGAAGAAGGACGTGGCGAGCAACCCGACGATCTTCCTGTCCGACGCCGACAAGGCGCGGATGACGCCGCCCGACGCCTTGCCGCAGGCGATCCGCCGGGTGCAGACGCGGGTGTTCACGAACTTCAAGGCCGGCAAATAGCGCCGGGCCGGAGGCCCTAAGCCTCCGAAACCTTCACGCCCTTCCAGAACGCGACCCGGCCCTTGATCTCCTTGGCGGCTTCGCTCGGCTCGGGGTAGTACCAGACGGCGTTCGGGTTGAGGTCGCCGTTGACCATCACGCTGTAGTAGTGCGCCTCGCCCTTCCACGGGCACATCGAGCGGTGGTTGCTGAAGGTCGTGTATTCGCGCTTCAGGCTGGCGTCGGGGAAGTAGTGATTGCCTTCGACGACGACGGTGTCATCGCTCTCGGCGAGGGTCACGCCGTTCCAGGTCGCTTTCATGTCGTGATGCCTTTCGCGCCGCT
>DATCGH010000454.1:0-4978 GCA_036509055.1 Caldimonas sp. | reverse complement strand
CCGCACCACGAGCCCGCGCAAGGCGGCGCGGAACTCGGCCGATTGCAGCAGCATGACGACGAACACCACCGCCGCCTTCACGACCATGTTGATCTCGGGCGGCACGCCGATCGAATAGATCGTCGACGTCAGCGTCTGGATAATCAGCGCGCCGAGCACGCTGCCCGCCAGGCTGAAGCGGCCACCCGTGAGCGCGGTGCCGCCGAGCGTGACCGCGAGGATCGCATCCAGCTCCATCAGCATGCCGGCGTTGTTGCCGTCGGCGCTCTTGACGTTCGAGCTGATAACGAGGCCGGCCACGCCGGCGGCGAAACCGCAGAACACGTAGACGCACACGGTGATCAGCCGTTCGTGCAAGCCAGCCACCCGCGCCGCGGCGGGGTTGATGCCGATCGACTGGATGAAGAGGCCCAGCGCGGTGCGCGTCATCAGCAGATGCAGCACGCCCCACACCGCGGCCGCGATGAACACAGCGAACGGCAGGCCGAGCAGGAATCCGTTGCCGAGGAAGAAGAACGGCGCGTAGTAGACGGTGATGATCTGGCCGCCGGTCAGGAGCTGGGCGACGCCGCGGCCGGCCACCATCAGGATGAGCGTCGCGATGATGGGCTGCATGCCGACCTTGGCCACGAGCAGGCCGTTCCAAAGGCCGCACAACGCCGCGACCGCGAGCGCGGCGACGATCGCCAGGCCCATCGGAAAGCGGCTCACCTGCGTCTGCACGCCGTTCTTCACGACCAGCTCGCCGCCGATCATCAGTGCGGCGACGGCCGCCGCGATCGCGACCACGGCGCCGACCGAGATGTCGATGCCGCGCGTCGCGATCACCAGCGTCATGCCGAGCGCGACCAGGGCGAGCGGGGCCGCCCGGTTCAGGATGTCGATCACGTTGCCGTAGAGGTGCCCGTCGCGCCACTGGAGCTGCCAGAAGCCGGGGTTGAAGATCGCGTTCGCCGCGAGCAGCAGCGCGAGCGTCAGGAACGGCCAGAACAGCCGGTGGCGCGAGAGCGAATTCATCGTCGCCTGCATCGTCAGGCGCCCGCGGCGATCAGGTGGTACACGGCCTGCTCCGAGCTGCTGCCCGGCAGCTCGCCCACCTTGCTGCGGTCGCGCAGCACGAGGATGCGATCGGAGACGCGCACGACCTCGTCCATCTCGGAGGAGATGAAGAGCACCGCGAGGCCGCCCCGCGCCAGCGCCAGGATCTCGTTCATGATCTCCAGCTTGGCCGCGACGTCGATGCCGCGGGTCGGCTCGTCGAGGATCAAGAGGCGCGGGTCGATCGCGAGCCAGCGGGCGAGCACCGCCTTCTGCTGGTTGCCTCCCGAGAGCAGGGCAATCGGCGAGTCGAGGTCGGCGACGACGATGCCGAGCGTGCGCACGTAGCGCTCCGCGATCGCCTGCTGGCGCGCGCGCGACAGCACCTTCCACACCCCCAGCCGCGCCTGCAGCGCCAGGGCGATGTTCTCGCGCACCGACAGATCGCCGATGATGCCTTCGTGCTTGCGCTCTTCCGGGCACATGCCGAGACCATGGCGAATCGCGGTGGAGGGCGAGTCGAATCGAACCGCCTTGCCGTCGATGCGGAGCTCGCCGCTGTCGCTGCGGTCCAGGCCGAACAGCAGGCGCGCCAGCTCGGTGCGCCCCGAACCGAGCAGTCCGCCGACGCCGACGACCTCGCCGCGGTGCAGCGTCACGTCGACCGGATTGAGCTGGCCGCGCCGGCCGACGCCCCGCGCTTCGAGCACGGCCGCGCCGGTCGGCGCGGCACTGCTGTCGTTGCGTCCCGCGGCCGCGCTCAGCTCGCGCCCGACCATGGCGGTGATCAATGCCGCCGGCGGCAATTCGGCAGCGAGGTACTCGCCGACGCGCTCGCCGTTGCGCAGCACGGTGATGCGATCGGAGATCGCGTACATCTGCTCGAGGAAGTGGGTCACGAACAGGATCGCCATGCCCTCGCCGCGCAACTGGCGCAGCACCGCGAACAGGCGCTCGACTTCCTGCTCGTCCAGGCTCGAGGTCGGCTCGTCGAGGATCAGCACCCGGGCCTCGACGCTCAGCGCCCGGGCGATCGCGACCATCTGCTGCACCGCCACCGGGTAGCTCGAGAGCAGCCGCGTCACGTCGATGTCGAGATTGAGCCGGGCGAGGAGGGCGCGCGATTGCGCTGCCATGCGCTGCCAGTCGATGCGCCAGGCGCCGGTGGCACCCTTCCTCGGATAGCGCCCGGCGAAGATGTTCTCCGCCACCGAGAGGTTGGGGCAGAGATTCACCTCCTGGTAGACCGTGCTGATGCCCAGCCGCTGCGCCGCCGCCGGCGAGCCCGGACGGATCGGCTCGCCCCGCAGGCGCAGCTCGCCCGCATCGGGCGGATAGACGCCCGTGAGCACCTTGATGAGCGTCGACTTGCCCGCCCCGTTCTGCCCCATCAGCGCATGCACCTCGCCGGCGCGGAGGCGGAAGTCCACGCCCGACAGGGCGAGGACTCCGGTGAAGCGGCGGGTCAGCCCGCGCGCTTCGAGGACGACAGCGTCGAGGCTCAAGACGCCGTCAGTACTTGCGGCTCGGGAACTCCTTGGCCGCCACCTCCATCGGGAAGATGGTTTCCTGCGTCACGATGCGCTTGGGCAGGGTCTTGCCGGCCTTCAGGTCCTTGACCGCCTGCATCAGCTGCGGCCCGAGCAGCGGACTGCACTCGACGCTGACGTTGAGCTTGCCGGCGATCATCGCCTCGAACGCGCCCTTCACCGCGTCGATCGAGATGATGGTGATGTCCTTCGCGGGCTTCATGCCGGCCTCCTCGATCGCCTGGATCGCGCCGATCGCCATGTCGTCGTTGTGCGCGTAGAGCACGTTGATCTTCTTGCCCTCGGCCTTGAGGAAGGCTTCCATCACTTCCTTGCCCTTGGCGCGGGTGAAGTCGCCGGTCTGCGAGCGGATGATCTTGAACTTCGGGTCGGCCTTGATGATTTCCTCGAAGCCCTTCTTGCGATCGATCGCCGGTGCCGAGCCGACCGTGCCCTGGAGCTCGACGATGTTGACCGGATCCTTCGAGCCCTTCTTGTTCTCGACCAGCCACCGGCCCGCTTTCCGGCCTTCCTCGACGAAGTCCGAGCCCATGAAGCTGACCCACAGGCTGTCGTCCTTCTCGTCGACCGCGCGGTCGGAGAGGATCACCGGGATATTCGCCGCCTTGGCTTCGCGCAGGACCGTGCCCCAGCCGGAGGCGACGACCGGGGAGAACGCAATCACGTCGACCTTCTGGGCGATGAAGGCCCGGATCGCCTTGATCTGGTTCTCCTGCTTCTGCTGCCCGTCGGAGAACTTCAGATCGATGCCGGCGTCCTTGGCGGAGGACTTGATCGATTCGGTGTTGGCGGTGCGCCACTCGCTCTCGGCGCCGACCTGGGCGAAGCCGAGGACGATCTTGCCCTGCGCATAGAGGGGCAGCGGCACGCCGGCAGCGATCATCGCCGCGACGAGGGTTCGACGTTGGGTATTCATGGTCTGTCTCCTTGGTGGGGGAGCGTCTTCTGGGCGACGCTGAAGCGGTGCACGGTCGTGCTCTGGAACGTCTCGCCGGGCCGCAGCACGGTGGACGGGAATTCGGGGCGATTCGGCGAATCGGGATAGTGCTGCGTCTCCAGGCACACGCCGTCGCCTTGTCGATAGGCCCGGCCCTGGCTGCCGCGCAGCCGGCCGTCGAGGAAGTTGCCGGAGTAGAACTGGATGCCGGGCTCGGTGGTCTCGATCTCCATCACCCGGCCGGAAACCGGATCGGCAAGACGCGCCGCGGCGACCAGCTCGCCGCGGCCACCGCCATCGATCGCCCAGCAATGGTCGTAGCCGCGCGCGAGCAGAAGCTGCGGCGCTGCCGAACGGATGCGCGCGGCGATCGGCGTCGGCCGGCGGAAGTCGAACGGCGTGCCTTCGACGTCGGCGATCGCTGTCGGGATCAGCGTCGCATCGACCGGCAGGAAGCGGCTGGCGTTCAGCGTCAGCGCCTGATCGAGCGCGCTGCCGCCGCCGGCGAGGTTGTAGTAGCCGTGGTGCGTCAGGTTGACGATCGTCGGCCGGCTCGTCGTCGCCTGGTAGTCGATGCGCCATTCGTTCGCCGGCGTGAGCGTGTAGCGCACGGTCGCGTCGAGCCGGCCGGGGTAGTGCTCGTCGCCGTCCTCGCTCGTCAGGGTGAGCTCGAGCGCGACGCTGCCGTCGGCCTGTGCGGGCAGACGCTCGATCGCCCACCAGCGCTTGCCGAAGCCGCCCGGCCCGCCGTGCAGCGCGTTGCCGCCGTCGTTCAGCGCCAGCTGATGGGCCAGTCCGTCGAGCACGAAGCGGCCAGCGGCGATGCGGTTGCCGTAGCGGCCGACGAGGGTGCCGAAGTTCGGGTTGCGTTCGACATAGTCCGCGAGGTTGTCGAAGCCGAGGACGATGTTGGCGTCGCTGCGGCCGGCGCGGTCCGGGCAGTGCAGGGCGGTGACGATGCCGCCGAAATTGATGGCTCGCAGCACCAGGCCGCCACCGTTGTCCAGCGTGTGCTCGTGCACGGCCCGGCCATCCGGCAGGTGACCGAAGAGGCGCGCCGCGCTGTCGGTCATCGCCTCAGACCCAGCCGCCGTCGACGATGAAGTCCTGCGCGGTGCACATCGCACTGTCGTCCGCGGCGAGGAACAGGGCCATGCGCGCGATGTCCTCGGGCTGCAAAGGCTTGTTGATGCACTGGCCGCGCGCGATCTCCTGCTTGCCCTTCTCGTCGAGCCACAGGCGGAGCTGCTTCTCGGTCATCACCCAGCCGGGGACGAGCGTGTTGACGCGGATGTTGAACGGCCCGTAGTCTCGCGCCAGGCTGCGCGTGAGCCCCTGCACCGCGGCCTTCGAGGTGGTGTACACCGGCATGCCGCCCTGCTTGAGCTTCCAGCTGATCGAGCCGAAGTTGACGATCGAGCCGCCGCCCGCCGCCTTCATGTCGGCGGCGACA
>DATCGH010000453.1:0-2051 GCA_036509055.1 Caldimonas sp. | reverse complement strand
GTGCTGCTGTCGAGCGCCAGCAGGTAGCCGCCCTGCACCGACGTCGCCCCCGGATTGGCGTTGACCGCGACGTAGAGTGTGCCGCGATCGGCCGAGAGCGCCGGGGCGCTGTTGGTCGCCACCTTGGCGATGCCGGAGTCGTTGGCGGTGACGCGCGCCGAGACCCAGGAGCCGGTGCCGTCGGCGCCGATGCGGGCGATGCCGCTTTCGAGCCCGGCGGGATTGGCCGCCGTGACGATGAAGCCGAAGAAGACGTTGCCGAACGAATCGACGGTGATCGGCGTGTTGATGAAGACGCTGGTGTCGTACAGCCCCGGCGCCGCGTTGTAGGCGGCGGCGCCGAAGAACACCAGCGTCTGCAGCGTCCCGCCCGGGGAGTCGGCATCGGCCTTCACCAGGAGCTTGCCGCCACCGCCGGGCGCGTAGAGGCGGTTCCCGGTGGTCAGGGCGAGGTTGTAGCTGGGGATCCAGTTGTGCGCCGGCAGGAGGTAGTCGCTCGTCGCGGACCAGATCGGGCCGCCGTTAACGCCGGACCGCGCCTCGATCCGAAAGCCGCCGTTCGCGCCGGTCTTCACCGCCAGCACCACCGTGTTGTTCGAGGTGATCACCGGCGAGCCGTAGTGGGTGAGAAGCGCGCCTCTGGAGCTGTATTGCGGCTTCAGGTCGAGCGGCGTCGACCAGGCGATGCGATTGAGGTCCTGAGTGGCGATGGCGCTGAGGGCCGAGTGCTGGGCATCGCGGCCGAAGCCCCACCACGCCGGACCGGCAACGCCGGGCGCCGGCGGAACGGTCGGTCCGCTGGGGGTGCCGGGATCCCCGGCATCGTCGTCGCCGCCGCCACCGCAGCTGCTCATCAGGGGGGTGAATGCCAGCGCCGTCATGCCGGCAAGGAAGCGGCGTCGCCGCGGACGGGAAGGGAGCGATCGGATCGATTTCATCAGGGTGAAAGTGTCGGCGATTTCGGCGGCAGGTCCGCGAGGGTGGCGACGAGGACGGCTTCGTCGACCGGCTTGACGAGGTGGTGATCGAAGCCCGCCGCCTCGCCCTTCTTCACGGCGTCCCGATCGCCCCAGCCGGTCAGGGCGATGATGGTGATCTGCCGGCCCCACGGCTGCTCGCGCAGGCGGTGACAGACCTCGTAGCCGCTGAGCGTCGGCAGGCCGATGTCCAGCAGCATCACATCGGGCCGGAATGCGTCGGCAGCCGTCAGCGCGGTCCCGCCGTCGTGCGCCATGCGCACCTCGTGGCCTCGCAACGCCAGGAGCGCCGACATGCTTTCGGCGCCGTCCCTGTGATCGTCCACCACCAGGATCCTCAATCGCGCGCCGGCGGGAGCGCAAGCGGCTTCGACGGAGGTGTCCACGGCCGCGCTCTGCTCGGAGGGAAGCGGCAGCGTGACGGTGAAGGCACTGCCTCGGCCGACGCCCGCGCTGCGCGCTTCGACCCGACCGCCATGCAGTTCGACCAGGTGCTTGACCAGCGTCAGGCCGATGCCGAGCCCGCCCCGCGAGCGGCTCCGCGCGCCTTCGGCCTGGGCGAACATGGCGAAGACGTGAGGCAGCTCCTCGGCCGGAATGCCGATGCCGTCGTCGCTGACGGTGACCCGGACCGCGCCGTCCCGCGCGTCCGCGGCGAGCTCGATGCGGCCGCGGCGATCGGTGTACTTCGCGGCATTGGTGAGGAGGTTGACGAACACCTGCGAGAGGCGAACCGGATCGGCGTCGAGCACGACCGGCGTCTCGGGCAGGCGCAGCACCAGCTCATGGCCGCATTCGGCGATGCTCGGCCGGCTGGCCTCGACCGCCAGCTCGACCACGCTCGCCAGCTCGACCCGCTCCCGGCGCAGCTCGATCCGACCCTGGTTGATCCGGCTCACGTCCATCAGGTCGTCGATCAGGCGCGACATCACCCGCACCTGGCGGGCGATGATGTCCCGTGCCTGCCGCGCCGACGCCGGAATCTCCGCCTCGTACTGCAGCAGCTGCGCGGCATTGCGCACCGGCGCCAGCGGATTGCGCAGCTCGTGGGCGAGCGTGGCGATGAACTCGTCC
>DATCGH010000452.1:0-5050 GCA_036509055.1 Caldimonas sp. | reverse complement strand
CTCGGCGAGTACCTGAAGAAGGAGACCGGACAGGAAGTGCTGTTCATTCCGGTGACCGACTACGCGGCCGTGGTCGAAGGCCTGGCCACCAACAAGCTCGACCTCGCCTGGCTCGGCGGCTTCACCTACGTGCAGGCCAAGCTGCGCACCAGCGGCGGCGCGGTGCCGATCGTGCAGCGCGCCGAGGATGCGAAATTCACCAGCCGCTTCATCGTCCCGACCGCGAGCACGGCGCAGACCCTCGCCGATCTCAAGGGCAAGACCTTCGCTTTCGGCGCGCCGTCGTCGACCTCGGGCAGCCTGATGCCGCGCTACTTCCTGCAGCAGGCCGGCATCGACCCCGAGCGCGACTTCAAGTCGGTCGCGTTCTCCGGCGCGCACGACGCGACCGTCGCCTTCGTCGCCGCCGGCCGGGCCGAGGCCGGCGTGCTCAACGCCTCCGTGCTCGACAAGCTGATCGAAAGCAACAACGCGAACGCCGCCAAGGTGCGGGTGCTGGCGGTGACGCCGCCCTACTTCGACTACAACTGGACGGTGCGCCCCGGGCTCGATGCGGCGCTGACCAAGAAGATCACCGAGGCCTTCCTCAAGCTCGATCCCACCAAGCCGGAGATGAAGGAGATCATGGACCTGCAGCGGGCCTCGAAATTCATCCCGACGCAGAGCTCGAACTACGACGGCATCGAGGCCGCCGCGAAGTCGGCGGGCCTGCTCAAGTAGCCGAGCCACCCCGGCCATGAGCCTCTCGCTCGACGGCGCCGGCCTCGTTCATCCGAACGGCCATCGCGCCCTGCACAGCGTCTCGCTCTCGCTCGCTTCGGGCGGGCGCGCGGCCGTGGTCGGCCCGTCGGGAGCGGGCAAGACGACGCTGATCCGTGTCCTCGGCACGGCGCTCCGCCCAACCGGCGGCCGGGTCGACGTCCTCGGCGCCGACCCGTGGCAGCTGGGAACGGGCGCGCTGCGCGCCCTGCGCGCCCGGATCGGCGTGGTGCACCAGAACCCGCCGATTCCGCCGCGGCTGCGCGTCGTCACCGCCGTGCTCGCCGGTCGGCTCGGCACCTGGCCGACCTGGAAGGCGCTCGCGTCGCTGCTGCTGCCGGGCGACGCGGCCGGCGCCCGCGAGGCCCTGGCCCGCCTCGACCTCGGCGACCGCGTGTTCGACCGCTGCGATCGCCTCTCGGGCGGCCAGCTGCAACGCGTCGGCATCGCCCGGGTGCTGTACCAGCGGCCCGACCTGATCCTCGCCGACGAGCCGGTCTCGGCCCTGGACCCGACCCTTGCCGACGAGGCCGTGGGGGCCCTGGTCGCGGCGAGCGAGGCGAACGGCGCGACCCTGATCGCTTCGCTGCACGCCGTCGACCTGGCGCTCAAATGGTTTCCGCGCCTGATCGGCATGAAGGGCGGCGAGGTCGTGTTCGATCGCCCGACCGCCGCCGTCACCACGGCGATGCTGCACGAGCTCTACGCCACCGAGGGCCGGACGCTGCCGGTCCAGGGCGTCGAGGCCCGGACGGCCGAGCGCGGCCCGAACGTGCTGGTGCTGCGTCGCCCCGGCTGCCAGTGAGCGGGGCGGCGTGAGCGCGTTGCTCGGCCCGACCGCGCCGGTCGTGGTGCCGCTGCGCGATCCGGCGGCGCGCGGCCGGCTCGGGGCGCTCGTCGCCGCCATCGTCGTTCTCTGGCCGCTCCTCGTGCTGGCCGAGTTCCGGCCGGCGGCACTGTTCGAGAGCGCCCACCTGCAGGTGATGGCCGACTTCCTGCGCGGCTTCCTGCCGCCTTCGACGGCGGCCGATTTCCTCCCCCTGCTCGCCAAGGCGACGCTCGAGACCCTGGCGATCGCCACCGCCGGCATCGCCCTCGCCTTCCTGATCGCCGCGCCGCTGGCGGTGCTGGCCAGCCGTGCCCTGGCGGTCTCGCGCATCGGCCCGGGGCCGGGCCGGCGCCGCAACGCCGCCTTGCGCGCCGGCACGCGCGCGGTGCTGACGGTGCTGCGCGCGATCCCCGAGGTGGTGTGGGCGCTGATCTTCGTCCGCGCCCTCGGCCTCGGCCCGGGCGCCGGCGTGCTGGCGCTCGCCGTCACCTACGGCGGCATGCTCGGCAAGGTCTACACCGAGATCCTCGAGTCGGGCGACACCCGCTCGGCCCGGGCCCTGCTCGAGGCCGGCAGCGGCCGCCTCGGCGCCCTGTTCTACGCGCTCGTGCCGAGCACCGCGCAGGAGCTCGCCTCCTACACCGTCTACCGCTGGGAATGCGCGGTGCGCGCCTCGGTGGTGATGGGCTTCGTCGGCGCCGGCGGCCTCGGCCAGCTGATGGACCAGTCGATGAAGATGCTCAACGGCGGCGAAGCGAGCACGATCCTGCTCACCTTCCTGCTGCTCGTCGTCCTCGCCGACGCGGCGAGCGCGGTGATCCGCAAGGTACTGGCATGAGCACCACGGCGTCGGCCGGCACAAGCCGCAGTGACGGCCCGTGCTGGGCCTGCCTCGCGCTGGCGTTCGCCCTGCTGGTCGCCGTCGTCACGAGCTTCGCCTACCTGTCCGTCGACTGGCGGCAGCTCTTCAGTGGCGAATCGATGCGCCTGATGGTCCGCTTCGTGGCCGAGTTCTTTCCCCCCGACCTGTCGCCCGCCTTCGTCGCCAAGGCCGCGTGGGGCGCGCTGCAGACCTTCGCCGTCGCCGCCGTCGGCACCTTGCTCGCGGTCGCCGCGGCGAGCGTCCTGGCGCTGCCCGCGGCCGGCCGATTCGGCCTGGCGCCGCGGCTCGCGGCCCGGCTCGTGCTCAACGTGCTGCGCAGCGTGCCCGAGCTGGTGTGGGCGGCGCTGATGGTGCTCGCTGCCGGCCTCGGTCCCTTTGCCGGCACGCTGGCGCTGGCGCTGCACACCACCGGCGTGCTCGGCCGGCTCTATGCGGAGAGCCTGGAGAACCTGCCGGCCGCGCCGGAAGCGTCGCTGCGCGAAGCCGGCAGCGGCGCGGTCTCGGCCTTCGCCTACGCGGCGCTGCCGCTGGTCACGGCGCAAGGCGTCGCCTACGCCCTCTATCGGCTCGAGATGAACATCCGGATGGCGGCAGTGCTCGGCTTCGTCGGCGCCGGCGGCCTGGGCCAGATGCTCTACTTCCATCTCTCGATCTTCCAGCAGGCGCAGGCAGCGACCCTGCTCATCGCCATGTTTGTCCTGGTCTTCGCCGTCGATTCGCTCAGCGCCGCAGTGCGCGGCCGGCTGGTGCCGGCCCAAGGCTGAGCGCGCCTGCGCGCCGCCCGAGGCGCTGCTCAGGCGAGCGTCAGCTTCAGGTCGACGCGCGGCGTCCAGCCGGCGTCGTCGCTGCCCGGCGTCACCTTGGGTGCGCCGAGGAAGAGGCGGCCGCTCGGCAGCTCCCGGGTCGCGAGGTAGTCGCGCACGACCACCGCACGGCGAACCGCCAGCTGCTGCATCGCATCGTCGGCGACGACGATGCTGGCGAGCAGCAGCGCCTCCATCTCCGCCGGCGGCAGGTCCTGCGCCAGGCCGATCGCGTTCTTCGGCTTGACGATGTCGGCGCGCTTGTAAACCTCCTTCAGGAGCGTCGGATACTCGGCCGCACTGACGGTGATCTCGGCACCGGCGTTGGCACCGCCGGCGATCGACTGGCGGCGCTTCTCGGAGCGGATCGCCTGCTGCAGCCGCTCCCGCTTCCAGGCCTCGCGCTCGATCTCCAGCCGGCTCTCGCCGCTGATGGTGAGGGTGAGCGTCGGCTTTTCGATCAGCGCCTGGGCGATCTTGTCGAGGCTTTCCCGCGCCTGCGGCGTGAGCATCGCCGTGCCCGGCGCGAACTCGATCGTCGAGGTCTCGCTGCCGCCGCCCCCACCGCTCGAAGCGAGCAACGCAAACGGCGCGGTCACCGCCTTGACGATCAGGTTGCCGATCGCCTTCAGGATCACGCCGAAGAGCGAGAACTGCGGATCGTTGATCGAGCCGCTCACCGGCAGATCGAGGTCGATCACGCCGTTCCGGTCGGCAAGGAGCGCCGTCGCCAGCTTGACCGGCAGGCTGGCGGACGAGCCCTCGACCTTCTCGCCGAAGACGAGCTGGTTGAGGACGATCCGGTTGCTCGCGGTCAGCTGGCCGTCCGGCTGCACGACGTAGGCGAGGTCGACGCTCAGCTTGCCGCGCTCGATGCCGTAGCCCGCGTACTTGATCGCGTAGGGCGAAAGCGGCGGCAGCTCGAGTTCGCGCACCTTGGCCTTGATGTCGAGCGCGACCGGCTTGGCCAGCGGATTGAGCTTGCCCATGATCTCGAGCGAAGCGGTGCCCTCGACCCGGCCGCGCAGGTCGAGGTCGGCGAGCTGCGGCGGCCCGGACGCCGGCGCCTCGGACGAGAACGCCCCGAGCCGGCCGGTCAGCTCGCTCAGGTTGGCGCTGTAGTTCGGCTTGACGAAGCGGTCGTTGAACGCGACCCGGCCGTTGACGACCGCGATCGGTCCCATGGTGACGATCGGCAGCGGCCCGGACGCCGCCGGGCTCGCCGCGATGGCGACAGCACTCGATGCCGCCTTGAGCGGCGCAGGGGCCGACGACGATGCGCCGCCGGCCACGGCCGGCGCAGCCGCGGCCTCGCCGGGGCGCGCCACCTGCTGCAGGTTGAGCCGGCCTTCCTCGTCGAGGACGACGCGGGCGAAGAAATCGCTGAGCGCAGTCTCGGCGATCGTCACCCGCGGCCGCGCCCCGGGCGCGAGCGCGACGTCGACGCCGCGCAGCGACAGCGACTTCCAGTTGAGAAGCGGCGGGCCACTGCCGGCTTCCCGAACCATCGCCAGGCCGCGACGCGACACGCTCCCCGCAGCCACCGGACTGGCGGCGCGGAAGTCGTCGATGCTGGCGTCGCCGCGCAGCGCCAGACTGGTACCGGCGGACGTACGCTCCCACGCGACCGTGCCTTTGAAGCTGGTCTGCGCCTTCTGGACGTCGAGCTCGACCAGCGCGTCGGAGTAGGGATCGAGGAGGTGCAGCGGCAGGTCCTTGAGCAGCAGCGTCGCCTTGGCGCTCTGCGGCACGCCGGCGACGCTGCCCTTCAGCTCG
>DATCGH010000451.1:0-13139 GCA_036509055.1 Caldimonas sp. | reverse complement strand
CGTCCTTGGCGCGCATGGCCACCTTCATGTCTTCAGTGATGCGATCCTTGAGGGTCATGATGCTTGCGGGCGGGAAAGTGCGGGGGGCCAAACGACGAAGCCCGCGTTTCGCGGGCTTCGAGGCGACCGCGCGGGGCGGGTCAGTAGAGCTTCTTGGGCAGCTGCATGCTGCGGACGCGCTTGAAGTGGCGCTTCACTGCGGCCGCCTTCTTGCGCTTGCGCTCAGCGGTGGGCTTTTCGTAGAACTCACGCGCACGCAGGTCGGTCAGGAGGCCGAGCTTCTCGATCGTGCGCTTGAACCGGCGGAGCGCGACGTCGAACGGCTCGTTTTCCTTGACGCGGACGGTGGTCATTTAAGCGGGGTGAAATTTGTGGGAAACAATGATTATAGCTCGGCGCCCGCGGCCGCGCAAACCTGCCCCAGCGCCCGGGCGCAGGCCGCGGCGCTGGCCCAGGCCCACTGGAAGTTGTAACCGCCGAGCCAGCCGGTCACGTCGACCACTTCGCCGATGAAATACAGGCCGGGCACGCGCCGGCTTTCGCCCGAGCGCGAATCGAGCTCCCGGGTGTCCACGCCCCCGGCCGTGACCTCGGCCTTGCGGTATCCCTCGCTGCCGGCGGGCAGCACCTGCCAGCGCTGGAGCCCGTCGGCGAGCTGCGCCAGGTCGCGGTCGCGGAGGTCGGCGACCCTGCGTTCGGCGAGTCCCGGCGTCGGCTGCAGCCACGCCTCGGCAAGCCGGCGCGGCAGCAGCTCGGCGAGGAGCGCTCCGAGGCGCCGGCCCGGAACCGACTTGGCCTCGCGCAGCGCCGCCTTCAGATCGAGGCCCGGGGCCAGGTCGATCGTCACGCTCTCCCCGGGCCGCCAGAAGGTCGATATCTGCAGGGCCGCCGGCCCGCTCACTCCGCGGTGCGTGAACAGCAGGTCCTCGTCGAAGGCGGGCGAGCGGCGCGGTGCGTCGGCGGCGATGTGCACCGGCAGGGCGACGCCCGAGAGCGCCTCGAATCGTTGCCAGGGCGCACCGGAGCAGACCAGCGGCACCAGCGCCGGCCGGGTTTCGACGACCGCATGGCCGAACTGCCGAGCCAGGGTGTAGCCCCAGTCGCTGGCGCCGATCTTGGGAATCGAGAGGCCGCCGGTGGCCACCACCAGTCGTGTCGCTTCCACCGGTCCGCGGGTCGTTTCGAGGCAAAAGCCACCGGCCTCCGGGTTCACGGTCGTGACCGCGCAGGGCTGCCAGTGCGCGACGCCGCCGGCGGCGCATTCGGCGAGCAGCATGTCGACGATCCGTGCACTCGAGTCGTCGCAGAACAGCTGTCCCTTGTGCTTCTCGTGCCAGCCGATGCCGTGGCGCTCGACCAGGGCGATGAAGTCGCGCGGCGTGTAGCGGGCCAGCGCCGAGCGGCAATAGTCGGGGTTGGTCGAATCGAAGTTCGACGGGGCGGTGTCGATGTTGGTGAAGTTGCAGCGGCCGCCGCCAGAGATGCGGATCTTCTCGGCGACCTTCTCGGCATGGTCGAGCAGCAGCACCCGCACGCCGAGCTGTCCGGCCCGCGCCGCGCAGAACAGGCCCGCGGCGCCGGCGCCGACGACGATCGCGTCGAACCGGGCAGGCACGCTCAGGGCGTGTCGGTCACGGCGACCGTCGGCGGCGCGGACTTCATCCCTTCCACGTGAACGGAAACGCCAGCTGCTTGAAGAAGCTGTTCGGCACGTAGTCGCCGACCACTCCGTAGTGGTCCGGCCAATCGCGATCGGCGCGGTGCGCGGTGCCGAAGGCGTAGTCGAGGAAGGCGAAGTGGGCGGCGTAGTTGCGGTCGATCCCTTCCGTGTCCTGCGAGTGGTGCCAGTGGTGGAAGTTCGGCGTGACGATGACGTAGCGCAGCGGCCCGAGCCGGACGCTGACGTTGGCATGGTTGAACACCGCTTGGAAGCCGACGATCAGGATGTAGGTGTCGATCACTTCCTTGCTGAAACCGAGCACGAAGATCGGCCCGAGCACCAGGGTCCGGGTGATGATCAGCTCGACGATGTGCTGGCGCGAGCCGGCCAGCCAATCCATGCTCTTGACGCTGTGGTGGATCGCATGCAGCCGCCAGAGCGCCGGCACCTCGTGGTAGCTGCGGTGGGTCCAGTACTGCACCAGGTCGGCCACCAGGATGATCAGGAACAGGGCGATCGGGAACGGCAGGTCCTGCACCCAGGCGCGTATGCCGTCCTTCGCCGCCCAGCCGAACAGCTTGTGCACCAGCAGGTTGGTCGCCAGCAGGACGAAGCCGACGATCATGTGGTTGACGACGAAGTGCTGGAAGTCGACCTGCCATTCCGGGCGGAACACCGGCTGGTCCTTGCGCAGGGCGAACAGCTTTTCGATGAAGACGAAGATCAGGGTCGAGCCGAGCAGGTCGAGGATGAACCAGTCGAGGCCGATGTACGGCGTGCCGTCGGCGAAGTCGTTGACCGGCACCTTGTGCCCGCCGAGCGCCAGGCTGGCGCCGATCAGCAGGAACGCGATCAGGGCCAGCCAGCGAGCCCGGCCCATGACGATGTTCAGCAGCGCCATCGCCCCGGCGACCACCAGCGACCAGAACAGCAGCAGGCGCATCGCATCGACGTTGTAGGCCTTGCGCAGCTCCGGCGTGGTCAGGTACTGCGGGAAGTGGAAGGCGAGCACGCCGAGGAAGCAGAGCAGCGCCAGGCCGAGGGCGATGACCCCGGTGACCATGCCCTTGCCCGGCCGCAGGGGGCCGTGCGACGTCGTCAAGCGATGCAGCTTATCGATGGGCTCCACTGCTTCTCCCAAGACCTGCGCTTGCAGGCACGTCGCGAATTATGAAGCGCCGCCTCGTCGCAAGCGCCCTCAGGCCGAGGCCTTGCGGCTCGCCGGCCGGTCGAGTTCGCCGAGGGCGCGCACCAGGCAGTCCACCTGCGCGGTCACCGCCGCCGGCGCCGGCATGGCGCCGCTGACGATCGCCTGGATCCAGCGCGCGGTGCTCGGTGCGTCGCTGTCGCGCGGCAGCACCGGCAGCTCGGTGACGACGCCGGTCTGTCCCGGCAGCGAGAGCTCGGGCCGGGCGAGCCCGCCGATGTAGATGTCCATCTTCTGCAGCCGACGCGCATCGGCCACCGGCTCGCCTTCGGTGCCGCGCATCAGCAGCACGTCGGCGCGGGTCTCGGCGATGAACTCGGCCAGGCGGGTGCCGTATTCCGGATGGGTGTAGTTGACGACGCGCAGCGTCCGGCCGCTGCTGCAGCCGGAGAGCAGCTTGGCGATCGTATGGCCCGAGTTGCGCAGGCCCACCACCTGACGCACCTCGATCAGCCGCGACAGCTGCGGGCAGAGCGCGGCCGTGCCGATGAACGCCGGCTCGCGCCGGCTCCAGGCGTCCTCGATCTCGCGCGCGCTCGTGGCGCAGGTGAGACCGAGGTCGTGGAAGATCTCTGCGGTGGTGACGCGTTTCGGATCGCGCACATTGCCATGCACCAGAACGCGGACGTCGCGCTCGGCCAGCAGCATCGCCAGCAATGCGGTGAGGTTGGGGATCCGGCGCGAGCCGTTGTACGACGGCAGGACGATCGTCGGCCGGTCGGTGTGGATGGCGATGCACCGCTCCTGGGCCGCGCCGAGGAAGCCCACCAACTCGGCCACCGATTCGCCCTTGATCCGCATCGCCAGCGCGAAGGCGCCGATCTCGAGGTCGGTGACGCGGCGGTCCAGCACCTGGCTCATCAGGTCGTGCGCGCCGGCAAGGTCGAGCGAGCGCGCGCCTTCGCGGCCGCGACCGATCTCCCGGATGTATCGGGCGATGCTCATGAAACTTGTCTCCGCGACGGCCTTCGCAAGTTCCGGGCCGTTCTGTTCAGGCGCTCGGCGGCACCTTCGATTCAGGCGAGCAGGCGGGTGATCTTCTTCCACTCCGCCGCGCTCACCGGCGTGATCGAGAGGCGATTGCCCTTCTGCAGCACCCGCATCTCGGCCAGCTCGGGGATCGTCCTCAGCTCGGGCAGCCCGAGCAGGCGGGTCTTCCTCACGAGCCGGACATCAACGTGAAACCAGCGCGGCGCCTCGGGCGTCGACTTGGGGTCGTAGTAATGGTTCTTCGGGTCGAACTGCGTCGGGTCCGGGTAGGGCGCCGAGGCCACCTCGGCAAGGCCGACGATGCCGGGCTCCGGACACGACGAGTGATAGAACAGGACGCCGTCGCCGACAGACATCTCGTTCTTCATGAAGTTGCGCGCCTGGAAGTTGCGTACGCCGTACCAGTTGATGGTCTTGTTCGGCTTGGCTGCGACATCGTCGACCGAGACATCGCTCGGCTCGCTCTTCATCAACCAGTAGCGCATGGCGGCCCGGGCGTGGGAATAAGGTGTCCGCCGCGCCCCGTGAACCGCATTCCTGAACCCAGGCAGTTCAGGTGGGCGAGGTCAGCCCGGCTTCGGGTTCATCTGACGCGAGACGATCACACCTACCGGGCGATGTTCCAAGCCCTTGCTCTTTCGAGCATCGGTTCAAGGAAATATAGAGTTCACGCGAACGCAACGGACGAATTCATTCTACGCGCGGGCCCGGAAAAATAGCGACCGTTCAGAGCAGTTGTCCGTCGGCGCCGAGGGCCATGTCGAGGCGCTTGATCAGTTGTGCCACATCGACCGAAGATGGCGGGCCTTCGGTCGCGAAATCGTCATCGGCGGCGCTGCGCGCAGCCACGCCCGGCGCCTCGCCGCGTTCGGCCAGCGCGAACGCCAGGTTGAGCGCGGCGAGCACCGCGATCCGCTCGCGCGCCTTGACCTTGCCGCCATCGCGGATCGCGCACATCTCGCGGTCGACGGCGGCCACCGCTTCCAGCAGGGCCTTCTCGCCGCCGTCGGGGCAGCCGAGCAGGTAGCTCTGGCCGAGGATCGTGACTTCGACCTGCTTCAACCGACGCTCCTCAGCTCGCCGTCGGCGGCGTTCGCATTGCCGGCGGCGCCAGCCTCGGTGTCGCGCGGCAGGCGCTCGAGGAGCACGTCGATCCGGCTGCGCGCGGCGTTGAGCCGGGAGCGCAGGTTGTCGCGCTCGTGGGCGACCGCGGCGAGCTGCTCGCGCAGCAGGGTATTGGTTCGCTGCACTTCCTCATGCCGCAACAACAAGCGCTCGACCCGGTCGGCGAGTTCTTCGATCTGGGACATGGGGCTCCGGCGAAATGCGGGGTGGCGGAATTGTAGGCGGCGCCCGCAGGCCGACGGCCTGCATAGAATGCGATTCGTTGGTGCTCGTGAAGGCGTTCATGCCTTCGCGGTTAAACGGGAAGCGAAACGTGGCGCCCACGCGCCACCCAACCCGCGCTGCCCCCGCAACGGTACGGTGGACGAAGCCGGTCTCGCTCCGAGACCGGGCTTCAGTCCCGGCGCACATGCCACTGGAAGCTCGCGCTTCCGGGAAGGTCGCCGGGGTCGAATCCGCCAGCCCGGATACCGGCCAACGAGCGGCCGAAGCCTCGTGCTTCGGCCATGTCGCACGTGTCCGCGGGGAAGCGGGTCGCGGGCCGTCGTCCGGGCTTTCTCACCATGGTTATTCTTCGCCACGGGCTGCGCACGCCGCGGGCCGCGCTTCGCCTGTTCCTTCTCGTACTCCCGTTGTCCGCCGCGGCGCAAGGCCGGCTCGATCCGGTCGCCATCACGGCCACCCGCGAGCCGCAGGTGCTGAGCCGGAGCAGCGCCGACGTCGTCGTCATCGACGCTGAAACCATCCGCAACACCACCGCCGATTCGGTCGAGGACTTGCTGCGCCGCGCTGCCGGCGTGCAGATCGCGCGCAACGGCGGCCCGGGCCAGACCTCCGGCTACTTCGTCCGCGGCACCGGCACCAGCAGCACCGTGGTGCTGGTCGACGGCGTGCGCGTCGGCTCGGCGACGCTCGGCCAGGCCGAGTTCGAGGCACTGAGCCTTTCCCAGATCGAGCGCATCGAGGTGCTGCGTGGTCCGGCCTCCAGCCTTTACGGCGCCGACGGCGTGGGCGGCGTGATCCAGATCTTCACCCGGCGCGGCGAGGGCGCGCCGCGCCTCACCGGAGGCGCGGCGATCGGCGGCTACCACTCGCGCCAGGGCGATCTCGGCATCAGCGGCGCGCAGGGAGCATTCGACTACGCCGTGTCGCTCGCTGCCGAGAAGAGCGACGGCGTCTCGGCGGTCCGGCCGGGCGACGCGTTCGGCACCTTCAATCCTGACGACGACGGCTTTTCCCGCAAGTCGGGGAGCCTGCGACTCGGCTGGGCCCCGGCCTCGGGACATCGGCTCGGTGTCAGCCTGCTCGAGAGCCGCCTGAAGGCGCAGTACGACTCGGCCGAGTTCGACGCCCAGTTCAATCCCGATCCTTCGCCGGACTTTCGCAATCGCCTGAAGACCCGGGTCGCTGCGCTCGACTATCGCGGCGCTGTCACCGGCAGCTGGACCGCCAGCGCGCAGCTCGGCCACAGCATCGACGACGCGGAGAGCGGCGGCACGACCACCACCCGCTTCAAGACCGAACGCGACCAGGCGACCTGGCAGAACGCGCTCGCGCTCGCTCCCGACCAGCAGCTCGTGCTCGCCTACGAGTACCTGCGCGAGCGCGCCAGCGGCGATGCCTTCGCCGAGGCGCCGAAGCGGCACAACAACGCGCTCGTCGCCGGCTACTCGGGGCGCTTCGATGCGCTCGGCGTCCAGGCCGACGTGCGCCACGACGACAACTCGGCCTATGGCGGCAACACCACCGGCCGCCTCGGCCTGAGCTACGAACCGATGCCTGGGCTGAAGCTGCGGGCGCTCGCCGGCACGACCTTCCGTGCGCCCACCTTCAACGACCTGTTCTTCCCGGACTACGGCATTCCGCCCGGGACGCCGGGCTTCGAGATCAAGCCCGAGCGCGGCCGCAGCTTCGAGATCGGCGCGAGCTGGGAGTCGGGCGACACGCGCCTTTCGGTCACGGCGTATCGCAACGACGTTCGCGACCTGATCGGCTACGAGCCGAACATCGACGAGAACTTCGAGCCGCTCGGCCTCTGTCCGCCGGGCTACGCCTTCGGCTGCGCCCGCAACATCGGCCGCGCCCGGCTGCAGGGCCTGACCTTCGCCGGAGCGCAGCGCTGGCGGCAGTGGGAGCTGAGCGGCAACGTCGAGCTGCTCGACGCCACGGACAGCGACACCGGCAACCGGTTGAATCGGCGCGCCGCGCACCAGGAGAGCGTGACGCTGAGCTGGACCGAGGACGCCTGGACTGCCGGTGCGGCGTTCGTCTTCGTCGGCTCGCGTCCCGACGGCTCGCCGGGCACGACCTTCGTGCTCGGCGGCTACGGCGTGCTCGACCTGCGCGCCACCTGGCGCTTCATGCCGAAGGGGCGCCTCGAGGCCAAGCTGCTCAACGCCCTCGACCATCGGGTCGAGCCGCTGCGCGACTATCAGGGTCTCGGTCGCCAGGCCTGGATCGGCGTCCGCTTCGACGGCCAGGGCCTGTAGCCTCGGCACATCATGCAGATCCGCCATGCCCTTGTCCTCACCGCGCTGGTGGCAGTGGGCGCGTGCGGACTGGGCGTGCTTGCCGGCTCGACCGGCATCGGCGCCGCGTCGCCGGAGATCTTCTGGCAGATCCGGGTGCCGCGCGTGCTTGCCGGCTTCGGCGCTGGCGCGGCGCTCGCCCTGGCCGGCGCGCTGATGCAGCTTCTCACCCGCAACGCGCTCGCCGACCCGTACGTGCTCGGCGTCGCCGGCGGCGCCTCGGTTGGCGCGCTAGGAACGCTGCTCCTCGCCGGCAGCGCCGGCGGTTCGCTTTCTGAGTGGCGCATCGCCGGCGGTGCGGCCGCGGGCGCATTCCTCGCCGCCGTTCTGCTGTTCGCCCTGCTCGGACGACGCCTGGCCGGCCCGACCTCGACCGCACGCGAGGACAGCTCGACCGCGCTGTTGCTGGTCGGGGTGATGATCGGCTCGGGCTGCTCGGCCATCGTCTCGCTCATCCTGAGCCTCGCCGACCAGGGGCAGTTGCGCGGCATGGTGTTCTGGCTGCTCGGCGACCTGAACGGCGCCGCCCACTGGGAAATCGCCTGGATGGCGCTGGCGCTGGCGCTCGCCATCGTCTGGCCGAGCGCGCGCCAGCTCGACTGGCTGGCGCGCGGCGACGCCTGGGCGGCGACGCTCGGCGTGCCGGTCGCGCGGCGCCGCATGCTGACTCTGATGGCCGCGGCGATCGCCACCGGCGCCGCGGTCGCGACCGCCGGCGCGATCGGCTTCGTCGGCCTGGTCGTGCCGCATGCCTTGCGCTTGCTCGGCGTGCGTGCGGCCGTGCTCCTGCTGCCCGCCAGCGCGCTCGGCGGCGGGGCCTTCGTCGTCCTCGTCGACGCCGCGGCGCGCACCGTGGTCGCGCCGGTGCAGCTTCCGGTCGGCGTGCTTGCCGCCGCGATCGGCGTGCCGGCCTTCATCGCCATGCTGCTCCATCGGCCGGCGTCGCGGCGGGGCCAGTGAGCGCGCTCGTGGTCGAAGCATCGACCGGCGTCGACCTGGAAGTCGCCGGCCTGCGGCTGCACGCCGGGGGGCTGGCGCGCGGCCGCGACCTGTTCGGCGCGCTCGACCTTCGCATCGTCAGCGGTCAGCGCTGGGTCGTCATCGGCCCCAACGGCGCCGGCAAGTCGTCGCTGCTGGCGGCGCTCGCCGGTGTCTTTCCGCTCGCCGCCGGACAGGTGCGCATCGACGGCCGCGCGCTGGCGGCATGGCCCCCGGACGCGCTCGCTGGGCGCCGTGCCTGGAGCCCGCAGTTCTGGTCGGACCCGTTTCCGGCGACGGTGCGCGAGACCGCGGTCCTGGCACGCGAACGCGGCTTCTGGTGGCGCCCGACGGAAGATCCGGGTGACACGGCCACCGTGGATCGCTTGCTGCAGCGGCTCGACCTCGACCGCCTGGCCGACATCGACGTGCGCGCGCTCTCCGGCGGCGAGCGGCAGCGGGTCGCGATCGCCACGGCGTTGCTCCAGGAGGCGCCGCTGCTGCTGCTCGACGAGCCGGCGTCGCACCTCGACCCCGCCCACCAGCGCCTCCTGCTCGCACTGCTCGCCGACCATGCGCGCCGGGGCGGCGCCGTCCTTGCCAGCCTGCACGACCTCAATCTGGCGTGGGATCTGGCCGATCACTGCATCGTCCTCGACGGCAAGCGCGGCGCCGTCGCCGGACGGCGCGACAACGTACTCACCGCCGCGCGCATGTCGAGCGTGTTCGAGGTGGCGATCGAGAGCGTCGAGCTGCACGGCGCCCGACGCTTCGTGACCGGGCCGGAAGAGGCGGCGGGCCGTGCCTAGTTCGGACGCGCTGCAACCCGAGGCATCGGCTGCACGGGTGCTTGCGTTCGCCCTTCTGGCCGCCCTCGCGATCGCGGTGCCGGCAGCGCCGGTCGTCGCCGTCGACGACGCCGGCCGCGAGCTGCGCCTCGAGCGACCGCCGGCACGGATCGTGACGCTTGCGCCGAGCCTGACCGAACTGGTGTTCGCCGCCGGTGGCGGGCAGGCGATCGTCGCCGTCGACTCGAGCAGCGACTTTCCGACGGCGGCAAAGGCGATCCCGCGCATCGGCGACGTTTCCCGGATCGATGTCGAGCGGCTGCTCGCCCTGAAGCCCGATCTCGTGGTCGTCTGGCGGCACGGCAACACCACCCGCGAGCTCGATCAGCTGGAAGGCGCCGGCATGCGCCTGTTCCGCCTCGAGCCGCAGCGGCTCGACGACGTCGTGCGCGCGATCGAGCGTCTCGGCGACCTCCTAGGTACCGAGGCGACCGCCCGGCCGGCCGCGGCAGCACTGCGCGAGCGGCTCGCGGCCTTGCGCCGGGGTCATGCGAACGATCCGCCGGTGCGCGTCTTCTATCAGGTCTGGTCGAGTCCGCTGATGACGATCAGCGGCAAGCAGATCGTCAGCGAGGTGATCGATCTCTGCGGCGGCCGCAACGCCTTCGCCGGGCTCGCGCCCCTGGTGCCGCAGGTGGCGATCGAATCGGTGCTTGCCGCCGATCCCGAGGCGATCTTCACCGCCGACGAGCGCGGCCACACCGCGCTGCTGCGCCGTGACCTCGACGCACCGGCCTTCGCCGCGTGGCGCCGCTACCCGCGCCTCGCGGCAGTGCAGGGACGCTGGCTCTACGTTCTCAACGGCGACGCCATCAGCCGCCAGGGACCGCGCATCGTCGACGGCGCGACCGCCATCTGCGGCGCGCTCGACGAAGTGCGTCGCGAGCGCAGCGCGATGAAGCGCTAGGCACCGTTGGCGGCGGCGAGAAAGGCCGGGGCCGAGTCGCACCAGCGCGCCACCGCGCAGACCTCGCACAGCGGCCGCCGCGCCAGGCAGACGTAGCGGCCGTGCAGGATCAGCCAGTGATGCGCATTCGCCAGGAATTCCTCGGGCACGCGCTCGAGCAGCACCGTCTCGACCTCCGTCGGCGTCTTCCCGAGTGCGAGCCCGGTGCGGTTGGCGACGCGAAAGACGTGCGTGTCCACCGCCAGGGTGGATTCGCCGAAGGCGACGTTCAGCACCACGTTCGCCGTCTTTCGGCCGACGCCGGGCAGGGCCTCCAACGCCGCGCGCGTCCTCGGCACCTGGCCGCCGTGCTCGTCGACGAGGATGCGGCAGGTGGCGAACAGGTTCTTCGCCTTGCTGCGAAAGAGGCCGATCGTCTTGATCGCCTCCTCGAGCGCCGACAGGCCGAGGGCCAGTATCTTCTGCGGCGTCGGCGCGATCGCGAACAGCCGGCGGGTCGCCTTGTTGACACCGCGGTCGGTCGCCTGTGCCGAGAGCAGCACCGCCGCGAGCAACTCGAACACGCTGGCGTATTCGAGCTCGCTCGCCGGGTCGGGATTGGCGTCGCGCAGCGTCGCGAAGAAGGGAACGATCGCGGCGTCGTTCATGGTTGGTCGATGATCGCGCCGCTCAGGAGCCTGCGCGCTCGGCGCGGGCGCGGGCCAGCGCCGCGGCCACGGCCTGCTGCCGGCTCGACGCCGTGCTCTGCGCCGCGGCGCTTGCGCGCGGCGGCGCATCGACGCGCTGCTGGCGGCCCTCGTAGCGACGCCGCGCCTGCTCGGCCTGTGCCGGGCTCCAGGCGTGCCAGCCGGTGCGATCGCCGCTGGCCGCCACGAGGGCGATGCAGTCGACCGGGCAGACCGGCAGGCACAGCTCGCAGCCGGTGCACAGGTCGTCGACGACGGTGTGCATTCGCGTCGCCGCGCCGACGATCGCGTCGGTCGGGCAGGCCTTGAGGCAGAGGGCACAGCCGATGCAGGCCGCCTCGTCGATCCGCGCCAGCGCGCGCGGCCCTTCGACGCCGCATTCGGGATCGAGGGGCCGCACTGGCCGGCCGGCAATCCGCGCCAAGCGGACGACGCCTTCGGCGCCGCCGGGCGGACAGCGATTCAGGTCGGCCGCACCGGAGGCCATCGCCTCGGCATAGTCGCGGCAGTCGGCGTAGCCGCAGCGCCGGCACTGCGTCTGCGGCAGGGCATCGAGCAACGAGGCGGCGAGGGCGGCCTCGGCGGTCATGGAGCCTCTCGTCAGGCCGCCTGGCGCTTGCGGCGGGCCGGGGTGCGCCGCTTGGCCGGAGTTTCCGGGCGGCTGTCGGAGGTGCCGAGGAGACGCTTCGATGCCGGCGTGCGCGCGGATGCCCCATTCTTCGGCTGATGCGAGGCGATGAAGTCCCGGATCCGCGGATAGGCGTTCTCGCGCCAGCGGCGGCCGGAGAAGATGCCGTAGTGGCCGGCACCGATGACGTCGTAGTGGAATTGCCGGTCGGCCGGGATGCCGGTGCAGAGGTCGTGGGCGGCGTGGGTCTGGCCCGCGCCCGAGATGTCGTCGAGCTCGCCTTCGATCGTCAGCAGCGCCGTGGTCCTGATGTCCTGCGGCCGGACCAGCTGGCCCTTGACCTTCCAGGTGCCGTTGACGAGCGCGAACTCCTGGAACACGGTCTGGATGGTGTCGAGGTAGTACTCGGCCGGCATGTCGAGCACCGCGTTGTACTCGTCGTAGAAGTCGCGGTGGAACTCGGACTTCTCGCCGTCGCCGCGGATCAGGTCGAGGAAGAAGTCGTAATGCGACTTCAGGTGCCGGTCGGGGTTCATGGCGATGAAGCCGGCGTGCTGCAGGAAGCCGGGGTAGACGGCCCGCCCGGCGCCCGGATAGTTGACCGGCACGCGATAGATGACGTTGTTCTGGAACCAGCTGTGGCTCTTGTTCATCGCCAGGTTGTTGACCGCGGTCGGGCTCTTGCGGGCGTCGATCGGCCCGCCCATCATGGTCATCGTCCGCGGCGTGGTCTCGCCGTTGCTCGCCATCAGCGAGATCGCCGCCAGCACCGGTACCGTCGGCTGGCAGACCGAGATCACATGCACCTCGGGGCCGATCGTGCGGATGAACTCCTGCACGTATTCGACGTAGTCGTCGAGATGGAACGGACCCGCGCTCTCGGGGACCATGCGCGCATCGGTCCAGTCGGTGATGTAGACCTTGTGCGCCTCGAGCAGCTTGCGAATGGTTTCGCGCAGCAGCGTCGAGTGGTGTCCGGAGAGCGGCGCGACCACCAGCACCGTCGGCTGCGCCTTGATCCGCTGCAGCGTCGGCAGATCGTCGGTGAAGCGCTTGAAGCGCACCAGCCGGCAGAACGGCTTCTGGACCGCCACCTGCTCGTGGACCGCGACCTCGTTGCCGTCGATCTGGACCGAGCGGATGTTGAACTCGGGCTTCTCGTAGTCCTTGGCCAGCCGGTGCATCAGCTCGAGCCCGGCCGAGACGCGATGCGCCAGCGGCGTATGGGCGAACAGCGAAAGCGGATGGTTGTAGAGCTTGGAGGAGGCGCTGGCGAATTCGGAGAACGGGCTCATCAGCGCGCGCTGCGCTTCATACCACTCGTAAAGCATCATGGATGGGGGTTCCTTAGCTGACCTTGACGATGGCCGCGACGACGGCATCGAGATTGTTTTCGTTCAGGGCGGCGACGCAGATCCGCCCCGAATCGACGCCGTAGACGCCGAACTCGCTCCGCAGCCGCTGCATCTGCGCCTTGGAGAGTCCGGAATAGCTGAACATGCCGCGCTGGCGGGTGATGAATTCGGTGTCGATGCGCGCGCCGGTGGCCTCGAGGCGGCGGCGCAGCTCGGTGCGCATCCGC
>DATCGH010000450.1:0-2884 GCA_036509055.1 Caldimonas sp. | reverse complement strand
CTGGCGATCATCGACAAGCGGCGGCCGAAGGCCAACGTCTCGGAAGTGATGCACGTCATCGGCGAGATCGAAGGCCGCAACTGCGTGATCATGGACGACATGATCGACACCGCCGGCACGCTCGTGAAGGCGGCCGACGTGCTGAAGGAGCGCGGCGCGAAGAAGGTCTTCGCGTACTGCACGCATGCCGTCTTCTCGGGGCCGGCGATCGAGCGCATCCAGGGCTCGAAGCTCGACGAGGTCGTGGTCACCGACACGATTCCGCTCGCCGCCGACGGGAAAAAGTGCGCCAAGGTGCGCCAGCTCTCGGTGGCTTTCCTGTTCGCGGAGACGATCCGCCGCATCTCCGACGGCGAGTCGGTCACATCCCTCTTCGCCGAACAGAACAGTAACTTTTAGAAGGACAGCGGGCGTCGCTTCGCGGCGCCCTTTCCGGTTGCGGGGCTTCGCCCCGTTTTTACGAAGCGCCTGGTCGCGGGCCTTCACTTTTTGGAGTTGAAATGAAATTCACCGCTTACGAGCGCACTGTGCAGGGGACCGGAGCGAGCCGCCGCCTGCGCAACGCGCAAAAGGTACCCGGCATCGTCTACGGCGCCGGCGCACCGGCCATGATCGAGCTCGATCACAACGCCCTCTTCTTCGCGCTGAAGAAGGAAGCGTTCCACTCGTCGCTGCTCGACATGGAGCTCGCCGGCAAGACCGAGCAGGTCCTGCTGCGCGACTACCAGATGCACCCGTTCCGGCCGATCGTGCTGCACGTCGACTTCCAGCGTGTCGACGCCACCACCAAGATCACGAAGAAGGTGCCGCTGCACTACGTCAACGAGGAGAACTCGCCGGCGGTCAAGACCGACGCCTGCGTCGTCAACCACGTCGTCAACGAGCTGAACATCCAGTGCCTGGCTTCGCAGCTGCCGGAGTTCATCACCGTCGACCTCGGCGAAATGACCAAGGGCCAGTCGCTGCACGTCAGCGACATCAAGCTCCCGGTCGGCACGAAGGTCGTCACGCACGGCAAGCCGAACCCGGTGATCGCCTCGGCCAACGTCCAGGCGGCCGAGGAAGAGGAAGCGCCGGTCGTCGCACCGGTCGTTGCCGCGCCCGCCGAAAAAGCCAAGCCGAAGAAGACGGAGAAGCAGAACAAGAAATAAGCTGCTCGCTCGATACGAGCCTGCAAGGCCGTCGGGGGCGACCCCGGCGGCCTTTTTCGTTTCCGGCCCTCGCCGAAACGTCTAGGTCGGCAGCTCCGCGCCGCTCTTCTGCTTTGCTTCCTGGATCGCGCCGCGCCGGACCATCGCCCGGTACTTCCGGCCGGTGAGCGCCAGGAGGCCCATCTCGAGCTTGCGCTTCATCCCGGGCGCGACCGTCGGCCCGACGAAGGTGTAGTAGCCCTTCTCGTAGATGCACTGGCCGCGGTGGTACTTGAGGCCGGTGTCCTTGCCCATCAGCGGCCTGAGCAGCGTCTTGTGGCCCGACCCGACCACCGGCGCAAGGTACGCCACCGCGCCCTTGTTGCCGATGCAAAGCATGAAGTAGGTTGGTCGCGCCGGGCTCATCCGGGCCGCCTTCAGCCCTTCGAGCGTCTTCGTCTTCACACGCTTCTGCGCGCTCGCGACGTTCGGCGCCGGGGCGGCGGGGGCGGGTGGAGCTGCGGTGGCCACGTGATGCGGAGGGTGGGTGCAGTCTTTATAGCGTGTGCGACTCCCGAAAAACAGTCCCCTCGCGGGTGCGGATTGCCGCCGTTTCGCACGCCTCGATAATTTGCGCATGATTCGATTGATCGTCGGCCTCGGCAACCCGGGCCCTGAGTACGCCGCCACCCGCCACAACGCCGGCTTCTGGTTCGCCGATGCGGTCGCGGCGCGCCTCAACGCGAGCCTGCAGCCCGAACGCGGCTACTTCGGCCTCGCCGCGCGAACCAACGTCGCCGGCCACCCGCTCTGGCTGCTGAAGCCCACGACCTACATGAATCTCTCGGGCAAGTCGGTCGCGGCGCTCGCGCGCTTCTTCAAGATCGAGCCGGCGGAGATCCTCGTCGCCCACGACGAGCTCGATCTCCTGCCCGGGCAGGTCAAGCTGAAGCAGGGCGGCTCGCACGCCGGCCACAACGGACTGAAGGACATCCACGCCCAGCTCGGCAGCGCCGACTACTGGCGGCTGCGCATCGGCATCGGCCATCCCGGGGTCAAGGCGGCGGTCATCGACTACGTACTGAAGAAGCCGTCGCCCGAGCACCTGGTCGAGATCGAAAAGAGCATCGATCAGGCGCTGTCGGGGCTCGACCTTCTGCTCGACGGCGAGATGGAGCGGGCGACGATGAAGATCAACGCCCGGCCGCCGCGGCCCAAGCCGCCGGTGCCGGCGGCCGCGCCGGACGAGGAGCCGTCATCGTGATCGGCCGGGCCCTTGCCGGCGGCCTGCTGCTCGCCGCCGCCGGCAACGCCCTGGCGCAGAGCACGATCTACCGCTGCGGCAACGAATACAGCCGCACGCCCTGCGGCCAGGCCAAGGTGGTCGACACGCAGGATGCGGCCCGCACCGAGACGCAGCGCGCCGAGGCCGTGCGGGTCGCGGCGAGCGAGAAGCAGCTGGCCGAGGACATGGCCCGCGATCGGCGGCGCGCCGAGGCGGCGCACCGGCCGGCTGCCGCGGGCAGCCTCGGTCCGGCCAGGCCGGCCGCGTCGGCGAGCGCCAAGGCGCCGGCGGCCGGCAAGAGCAAGGGCAAGAAGAAGGACAGCAGCGCCGAGGGCGAGGATTTCGTCGCCCAGGTTCCGGTCGCGAAGACCTAGGCCAGAGGCGGGCCGCCTAGGGCGTGTTAACACTAATCGCCTAGATGAAGCTTGATGGGCGACACTTCGGTGATGGAGATCACCGAAGCGCAATT
>DATCGH010000449.1:0-4062 GCA_036509055.1 Caldimonas sp. | reverse complement strand
GCGATGGGCGCGGTCGGCGCGCTGGTGATGGCCCTGGCCCGCCGCCGCATCGACGTCAACCTGCTGCGCCAGGCGATGGACGCGACGATGAAGCTCTCCTGCTTCGTCCTCTTCATCCTGATCGGCTCGACCGTGTTCAGCCTGTCGTTCCAGGGTGTCGACGGGCCCAAGTGGGTCGAGCACCTGCTGACCAGCCTGCCCGGCGGCCAGCTCGGCTTCCTGATCGTCGTCAACATCCTGATCTTCGTCCTGGCCTTCTTCCTCGACTTCTTCGAGCTCTCGTTCATCGTCATCCCGCTGATCGGTCCGGTGGCCGAGAAGCTGGGCATCGACCTGGTGTGGTTCGGCGTGCTGCTGGCGATCAACATGCAGACCTCGTTCATGCATCCGCCGTTCGGCTTCGCCCTGTTCTATCTGCGCAGCGTGGCCGCGCCGAACGACTACGACGACAAGCTCACCGGCAAGCGGATCGCCAAGGTCACCACCGGCCAGATCTACTGGGGCGCGGTGCCGTTCGTGATCATCCAGGTCATCATGGTCGGCATCGTCATCGCCTTCCCCGGGCTGGTGTCGAGCGGCCTGACGAAGGAGCCGACAGTCGACGTCGACAAGGCGTTCCGCGAGATGCAGGGCGGCAAGGAAGACAAGGGCAACGCGCCGGCGACGCTCGACATGCCAGGCACGGCGGCCTCGGGTGCTGCGGCGGCCAGCGGCTCCGGCCGCTCGTCGTCGTCCGACAGCGACGACATGACGCGCATCATCGAGTCGATGCAGCGCGAGAAGGACAAGGAAAAGAAGCCCTGACCGCCAACCCGGCCCGCGCAGGGCAGCCGGCGGCGATCTCCAGGCAAAGAAAAACCCCGCGGCGCGGGGTTTTTTCGAAGCCCTCGCAGCGCGGGGCTTTTCTCGAGCGACCCGTCAGAGCTTCTGGCTCTGCATGAAGTCGTCGAAGCCGGCCTCGGTGAAGCGGAACCAGAGGTTGGCGTCGCGGCGGAAGGCGCTGAAGTCGTCGAAGATCTTCTTCCACGCCGGATTGCTCGCGCTGAGCTCCGAGTAGAGCTCGCCGGACGCCTTGAAGGCGCTCTCCATCACATCCTTCGGGAAGCGGAACAGCTTGACGCCGGAGCCGACCAGGGTCTTCAGCGCCGCCGGATTGCGGGCGTCGTACTTGGCCTGCATGTCGACGTGGGCCACCGCACAGGCCGACTCGATGATCGCCTTGTACTCGGGCGTGAGGCCCTCCCAGGCCTTGTTGTTGACGTAGAAGTCGAGCTGCGGACCGCCCTCCCACCAGCCGGGGTAGTAGTAGTTCGGCGCGACCTTGTTGAAGCCGAGCTTCAGATCGTCATAGGGCCCGACCCACTCGGCCGCATCGATCGTGCCTTTCTCCAGGGCCTGGTAGATCTCGCCGCCCGGAATGTTCTGCGGCACGGCACCGAGGCGCTCGACGACCTTGCCGGCGAAGCCGCCGACGCGGAACTTCAGGCCCTTCATGTCGGCGATCGACTTGATCTCCTTGCGATACCACCCGCCCATCTGCGCGCCGGTGTTTCCGCCCGGGAAATTGACGATGTTGTACTTGGCATAGAACTCGCGCATCAGCTTGAGGCCGTTGCCTTCGATCATCCAGGCCGTCATCTGCCGCGAGTTCAGGCCGAACGGGATGGCGCAGCCGAGCGCGAAGACCGGGTCCTTGCCGAAGAAGTAGTACGGCGCGGTGTGCGCCATTTCGACCGTCGCCGCCTGGACGCCGTCGACGACGCCGAATGCCGGCATCAGCTCGCCGGCCGCGTGGGTGGAGATCGCGAACTTGCCGCCGGTCATGTCGCTGACCTTCTTGGCGAACACCTCGCAGGCGCCGTAAAGGGTGTCGAGCGACTTGGGGAAGCTGGAGGCGAGGCGCCAGCGAATGTTTGCCTGGGCGTGGACGACGGCAGGCGCCGTTCCGGCGGCGATGATGCCGGCCAGCCCGGTCTTCCGGATGAATGAACGACGCTGCATGCTTTCTCCTGGGGGCGAATGAAGATTCGGTCGCGCCGAATTCTAGGAAGCCGCCCCTCGCACACTCACCGGGATTTACCCGTGCGAAGAGGCGGCGCGTGACGGGCGTCGCGACCCCGTTCAGGCGCCGGCAATCTTCATCCGCTCGATCAGCACCGAACCGGTGGTCTTGCTGCCCATGGTGTAGGCATCGGCGCCGACGGCGACGATGCCCTGGAACATCTCGCGCAGGTTTCCGGCGATGGTGACCTCGTGCACCGGAAAGGCGATCTTGCCGCCCTCGACCCAGAAGCCGGCGGCGCCGCGCGAATAGTCGCCGGTGACGTAGTTGACGCCCTGCCCCATCAGCTCGATCACGAACAGGCCGCGGCCGAGCTTCCTCAGCATCGCCTCGAGGTCGTCGCCCGGCGACGTCAGGCGCGAAGTCAGCGTCAGGTTGTGCGAGCCGCCGGCGTGGCCGGTGGTCTTCATGCCGAGCTTTCGCGCCGAGTAGGTCGAAAGGAAATAGGTCTCGGCGACCCCGCCGACGACGATGTCGCGCGGCGTCGTCACCACGCCTTCGTCGTCGAACGGCGCGCTGCCCTTGCCGCGCGTCAGGTGCGGATCCTCATGCAGGTCGAGATGCCCGGCGAGGACGCGCTTGCCGAGACAACCTTCGAGGAACGACGACTTGCGATAGAGCGCGCCGCCGCTGGTCGCGTGGACGTAGGCACCGAGCAGCCCGGACGCGAGCGACGACTCGTAGAGCACCGGCACCTCGCGGGTGCTGATCTTCTGCGAGCCGAGCCGGGACAGGGCCCGCTCCGCGGCATAGCGGCCGACCGCGGCCGGCGCGGCGAGCTCCGTGGCCGAGCGCATCGAGCTGTACCAGGCGTCGCGCTGCATGTCGTCGCCGCCCTTGCCCGGAAGCGAGGCGATCGGCGCGACCGAGAGCGAATGGCGCGAGCTGGCGTAGCCGGCGCCGAAGTCGCGGGTGTTGCCGGCATAGAAGTGCGATTGCTGAGCCGAGACCCCGGCGCCTTCCGAATTGGTGATGCGGCGGTCGACCGCGAGCGCCGCGGCCTCGCACTCGAGCGCCAGGGCGATCGCCGCCTCGGCGTCGACAGCCCAGGGATGGAACAGGTCGAGATCGCGTGCCGCCGCCGCGCCGGTGGCAAGGCCGTCGGCATCGGGCAGACCGGCGGCGCTGTCCTCGGCGGTGAAGCGGGCGATGTCCCAGGCGGCGCGAACCGTCTGCTCGACGGCCGCCGGCGAGAAGTCGGAGCTGCTGGCGTTGCCGCGGCGCTGCCCCGAGTAGACGGTGATGCTGATCGACTTGTCGCGGTTGCGCTCGACGTTCTCGGTCTCGCCCTTGCGCACCGACACCGAGAGGCCGACCCCTTCGGACGCTTCCGCGACCGCATCGCTCGCCCCCAGCGCCTTGGCCGACGCGAGCGCGCCGTCGACGAGTTCGCGGAATCGTTCGCGCGAATAGGCGAAGTCGGACGGGGAGAGCGACCGGGGAGCAGAAGACATGTGGGGGATGGGAGTGGGGCGCCGGCACCGAAGGTCCGGGCAAGGGGCGGCGGCTATGATAACGACGACCCTCCGCAGCCCTTCTCGCCGCGTGCGAACCCGCCCCGACCTCCCCGATCCCGCCGCCGACGAAGAGGCCTCGGCCGCCGATCACCTCGCGCGCCTGCAGCGGCCGAGCAAGACGCGGCGCAAGGAGGCCTCGCACGAGCTGCAGTCGCTCGGCGAGGCGCTGGTGGAGCTTTCCGACGAACGGCTCGCCGGCCTCGGCCTGACCGAGCCGCTGCTCGATGCCTTACAAGCCTACCGGCGGATCCGCAGCCACGAAGCGCGGCGCCGGCAGATGCAGCTGATCGGCAAGCTCATGCGCCTCGCCGACGTCGACGCCGCCCGGCGCGCCGTCGACGAGGTCAGGCTCGGCCGCGCCCAGGATTCGCTCGCCCTGCACCAGGCCGAGCGCTGGCGTGCCGAGCTGATCGCCGACGACGAGGCGGCGACCCGCTTCGCCAGCGCGCATCCGGGCACCGACACACAACGCCTGCGCGCGCT
>DATCGH010000448.1:0-3030 GCA_036509055.1 Caldimonas sp. | reverse complement strand
GCTCCGAAGCCGCCTTCGCCCGCAGCGCCGACTGGCGCGCCGAAGCCGATCGAATCCTCCTCACCCGAATCAAGACCGGAGCCCCCTCATGACCTCGATCACTCGACGGCAAACGCTTCTCGGCGGCCTGGCCCTGGCCCTGGCTCCCGGCGTCCGCGCGCAGACCTTTCCCTCCAAGCCGATCCGGCTCATCGTCGGCTACAGCGCCGGCGGCGCCGTGGACATCATCGCCCGGGCGATCGGCCAGCACCTGCAGGCCGGGCTGGGCCAGCCGGTGATCGTCGACAACCGACCGGGCGGCGGCACGAACATCGCGACCAAGGCGCTGATCGACAGCCCGCCCGACGGCGCCACGCTGATGCTGGCCGCGAACGCGCTGGCCGCCAACGTGTCGCTGTTCCAGCCGGCGCCCTATTCCCTGGATCGCATCACGCCGATCGCCTCGGTCGGGCGCGTGCCGGTGGTGCTCGCCGCCAATCCGAAGTCGGCCATCGATTCGCTGAAGACGCTGATCGCGGAGGCCAAGGCCAAGCCCGACTCGATCAACTTCGGTTCGCCGGGCAACGGCTCGACCCCGCACCTGGCGATCGAGCTGTTCGAGCGTGCCGCCGGCATCCGCCTCCAGCACGTGCCGTACAAGGGCGGGGCGCAGGCCATCACCGATGCGATCGGCGGCACGATCCAGACGGTGGCCGTCAACGCCCTCGAGGTGCTGCCGCACGTCAAGTCGGGCGCGCTGCGCGTGCTCGCCGTGCTGAGCGAGAAGCGGTCGCCGATCTTCCCGGAGGTGCCGACGATCGCCGAGTCGGGCTTCCCGGGCTTCGAGGCCTCGGTCTGGTACGGCGTGGTCGGTCCGGCGGGCATGCCGGCGGCGGTGGTCGCGCGCTTGCATCAGGAGGTGGAGAAGGCGCTGGCCGCCGCCGACGTGCGCGAGCGGCTCGCCTCGGCCGGCGGCGAGGTCGCCCCCGGGTCCCCGGCGATGTTCGCCGAGATGCTGCAGCGCGAACAGCAGCGCTACGCCAAGCTGATCCGGGAATCGAACATCAAGCCCGAGTGAGGGCCGGGCCCATGAACGGCGCCATTCGCCGGCGGGTTGGCGGCGCGATCTGCGGTCTGCTGCTGGCCGCGCTGAGCGCTTGCGAGTCGCCGCGCGAGGCCGTGCCACCGCCGGCTCCTGTTGCGATGCCGGACGCCGGTGCCGAAGTGCGTCAGGCGCTCGCGCCCACCGGGACCCTGCGGATCGCCGCCTATGCCGGCAGCCCGACCTCGCTGGTGCGCCAGCCGGGCAGCGACGAGGCGAGAGGGATGAGCGTCGACATCGGCCGGGAAATGGCGAAGCGGCTCGGCACGCCGGCGGACATCGTCGAGTTCGAGCGCGTCGAGCAGGTCATCGACTCGCTGCGCAACGGCGATGCCGACATGACCATCACCAACGCGAGCGCGGCGCGTGCTGCCCTGATCGACTTCACCGAGCCGCTGGTCGCCCTCGAGCTGGGCTACCTGGTGATGGCGGAATCGCCGCTGCGCGCCATCGCCGACGTCGACCGCCCCGGCATCCGGGTGGGCGTCAGCCAGGGCAGCAGCTCGCAGGCGACGCTCGGCAGGCTCTACCAGAGCGCGCGCCTCGTGCCGGTGCCGTCGCTGCGAGCCGGCGCGGACATGCTGAAGGAGAACCGCATCGACGCCTTCGCCACCAACAAGGGCGTGCTGTTCCAGATGGCCGATGGACTGCCCGGTGCGCGCGTGCTCGACGGCCGCTGGGGCGCGGAGTCGCTCGCCATCGCCGTGCCGAAGGGGCGCGATGCGGGCAAGGCCTGGCTCGAGCGCTTCACGAGCGCGGTGCGGCAGGAGGGTCTGGTGCAACGCGCTGCGCAGCGCGCCGGTCTGCGCGGCCTCGCCGCGACCGAGCCGCGCTGAGCGTCGCCGTTCCGGTCAGGCGCTGGCGTCGGCGGCCCGCGCCGCCCACGCCGCCACGATCTCGCGGTGAACCGGGATGTTGCAAAGGAAGCCCTGGCGAAGCGCGGCGTCGGTGACGGTTGCGGCCTGGGCCTGAAGCGACGCGTGCGCGCGGGCCAGCCACTCGCCGGCGCGAGGGTCGCCGCGAGCGCTCAGCACCCGGTGACAGGTCCACTCGACAAGACGCGGGAATTCCGCGCCCTCGAACGGGTTGCCGTCGGCTCCGGTCTTTGCACCGAGCTCCAGCAAGGATTCCAAGGCCTGCATCGCGGCGCCGGTGTCGCCCTTCGCCAGCGCGACCCGGGCAAGCCCGGTCGAGGCGTCGTGCCGATACGGGCTGGCAATCTCGCTGGCGCGCGCATGCGCGGCTGCGAACGCCTGTGCCGCCGGCGCGTACCGCCCGAGCGCCAGCTCGGCGTTGCCCACCCGGCACAAGGCCGCGATTTCCTGGTCGGGGGCGTGAACCGCGACCGCGGTTTCCAGGGCCGCGCGCGCCTGCACCAGCGCACGGGCGTCATCGCCTTGCCACAGCGCCAGCGTCGACAGCGCGCACAGCGGGCTGACCTCCAGGGCTCGCTCGCCGTTGACGCGCAGCAGGCGCAGTCCCTCTTCCAGATCGCGACGAGCCTGCGTCAGCGCACCGAGTCCCAGCCAGCCGGCACCGATGTTGCCCTGGGCGATGGCCTCGTTGCGCCGGTCGCCGGCCGCCCGGTGGGCGGCGAGCGATTGCTGATCCAGCTCAAGCGCGCCGGCGTCGTCGCACTGCATCGCCAGCATCACGCTGAGCGCATTCAGGCAGAGACCCTCGACCCGGCGCAGCGCCAGGGCGCGCGCCTCGGTCAGTGCCTCCTCGGCGATGACCCGACCGTCGCCGGGCCGGCCCTGGAAGGTGAGCGCCATCGCCAGCATCCGCTGCGCGAGCAGTCGAATCTCGTCGTCGCCCGCCCGGCGCGCCCATTCGACGGCCCGCCGCGCGCTGGCTTCCGCCGCGACGTAGTCGGCGAGCCGCTGCGCCAGGGCGCTGCGCCGCCAGGCCGCATGGGCACGGCGCCGGTCATCCTCCAGCGCCTCGGC
>DATCGH010000447.1:0-5414 GCA_036509055.1 Caldimonas sp. | reverse complement strand
GATCCGCACCCAGGTGTTCATCACCGAGCAGAAAATCCCGGCCGAGATGGAATGGGACGACGCCGACGACGCCGCGATCCATGCCGTCGCCTACAACCGGCTGGGGCAGGCGCTCGCCACCGGGCGGATGCTCGAGCACGTGCCCGGGGTGGCCAAGATCGGCCGGATGGCGGTGGCCGCGAGCTCGCGGCACAGCGGCGTCGGCCGCGCCGTGCTCGAGGCGCTGCTCGATGCGGCGCGCAGCCGCGGCGAGCGCGAGGCGGTGCTGCATGCGCAGCTGAGCGCCGCGCCGTTCTACGAGCGCGCCGGCTTCGTGCGCCGCGGGCCGGAGTTCGACGAGACCGGCATCGCCCACGTCGAGATGCTGCGCGCGCTTTGAGCGCGCATTCGCTCCGGGTCCTTCCGGGCGGAGCGAAGCACCTTCCGCGGTGTCGGGGTCCTTCGCTCGCTCAGGAGGGCCGGAACGCTTCGACGTGGCGTGAGCCGGCGACGAGATGCGACCAGCTTGCCGCCTGCGCTTCGATGCGAGCCTCGACTTCCGCAGCGACACCGTCGGCGGAGCCCGGCAGCGCATAGGTCTCCATCCAGGTCTGCGACGCCCAGCCGTCGCCGGTACGCGTCAGCAAGCGGGCGACGAGCCCGGGATGGGCCTCGCGCAGGCGGTCGTGCATCGCCTCGACCGCGTGGCGCGCGGCGGCGACATGGGCCTCATCGACGCGGTAATAGATGTAGAGCTCGCGCATCGGCACGGCGCGTCGCCGGGCGATCAGGCCGTGGCTTCGGCGTCGACCGGCACCGGGTAGGGCAGGGCGGCGCGATGCAATGCCGGCCCATCGCCGCTGCCCAGGCGCAGCGTGCCGCCTCCGAGCGCGGCCAGGCGCAGTTCGACCAGCGCACTGCCGCCGCCGGCGGGCGACGCCGCGGCGTTGGCGACCGTCCCGACCGGCTCGCCCTCGGCGCCGGCGAGAAACACGTCCTGCCCGGGGCCTGCAACGGTCTCGCCCTCGAACAGGAAGGTGCGCCGCTTGGTGGTGCCGCGGTACTGGCTGCGGGCGACGACTTCCTGGCCGGGGTAGCAGCCTTTCTGGAAATCAACGCCGCCGACGAGCTCGAAATTGACCATCTGCGGCACGAATCGATCGACCGTCGCCGCCTCGATCGTGACGATGCCGCTGCGCACCTCCAGCCAGCGCCAGGTCGCGAGGGGGAGCGATGTGCTCGCCGCCGATGCCGGCTCGATGCCGGGGGGCGCGGCGAACAGCACCCGTGGCGTGCCCTCGGCATCGGGCAGGCGGATCCACGTGGCGCCATCGTGCTCGTGCTTCTCCCAGGCGGCCACGTCGCCGAGACCAGCGGTCGCCGTGGTCCCGGCAAGGCCCCAGAGCCGGAGCTCGGCGCTGGCGTCGCTGAGCTTGCATTGGGCCCGGAGCACGAACATCGACAGGCGCTTGAGGGTCGGCGCCAGCACGCTGGCGGAGCAGGCCAGCAGGAACTCGTCGTCCGCCGCCTTCCAGACCACGAAGCTGGCCTGCAGGCGCCCCTTGGCGGAGCAGAAGCCGGCGAGCCGGGCCCGACCCGGGCCGAGGGTAAGAACGTCGTTGGTGAGCTGACCCTGCAGGAACTTGGCGGCATCGGCACCGCGGGCGCGAATCACGCCCCAGTCGTCGATCCGGCAAGCGCCCTCGAGGAAATGTGGCGATGGCATGCGCCATTATCATCAGCCGTCATGACATGCGTGGTGAAGGGGTGGAGCGCTCGCGAGGTCGTCGCGAGACGATGAGGGTCTGGCGCTTCGTGTTCCTGCTGCTGCTCGTCGCCGCGGCAGCGGCGGCTTCTGCGGCCTGGTGGTGGCTGCATCGCCCGCTCTCCCTCGCCTCCGATCCGGTCGAGCTGTCGATCGAGCTCGGCCAGACGCCGCGCGAGATCGCCGAGGCCTGGGTCCGGGCTGGTGTCAAGGCGAACCCTATCTTCCTCTACGAATGGTTCCGCTGGTCCGGACAGGCGCGAAAGATCCGCGCCGGCAGCTACGAGGCGCCGGCGGGCACGACGCCGATCGGCCTGCTCGAGAAGATGGTGCGCGGCGACGAAACCCTCGCCGTCGTCCGCTTCACCGAAGGCTGGACCTTCCGCCAGGTCCGCGCCGAGCTCGCCAGGGCCGAGGCCTTGAAGCCGACCCTGGCGACACTGAGCGATGCCGACGTCATGCTCGCCCTCGGCGCCCCGCCCGGCCTCTCGCCCGAGGGGCGGCTGTATCCCGACACCTACGCCTACAGCAAGGGCTCGACCGATCTCGCGGTGCTGAAGCGCGCCTACCGCGCCATGGAGCGCCGGCTCGAGGAGGTCTGGCGCGAACGCGCGCCGGACAGCCCCCTGAAGTCGGCGGACGAGGCCCTGACGCTCGCCTCGATCGTCGAGAAGGAGACCGGCGTCGGCGCCGACCGCGGCAAGGTCGCCGGCGTCTTCGTCAATCGCCTGCGGATCGGCATGCCGCTGCAGACCGACCCGACCGTCATCTACGGCCTGGGGGCCGCCTTCGACGGCAACCTGAGGAAGCGCGACCTGCTCGCCGACACGCCCTACAACACCTACCTCCGCCCCGGGCTGCCGCCGACGCCGATCGCGATTCCTGGCCGGGCCTCGCTGCTTGCCGCGGTGCGGCCCGATCCGACCAAGGCGCTCTATTTCGTCGCCCGGGGCGACGGCAGCAGCGAGTTCAGCGAGACGCTCGCCGAGCACAATCGGGCGGTCAACCGATATCAGAAGAAGCAGGGTCAGTGAGCGGACGATTCATCACCTTCGAGGGGATCGACGGCGCCGGCAAGTCGACCCACATCGAGCCGACCGCCGAGGCGCTGCGCGCCGCCGGGCGCAGCGTGGTATGCACCCGCGAGCCGGGCGGGACCGAGCTCGCCGAGCGGCTGCGCGAGCTGGTGCTGCATGCCGCCATGGACGGCGTGAGCGAGACCCTGCTGGTGTTCGCGGCGCGCCGCGACCACATCGCCCGGGTGATCGCGCCGGCGCTGGCGCGCGGCGACGTCGTCCTCTGCGACCGCTTCACCGATGCGACCTTCGCCTACCAGGGCTTCGGCCGCGGCCAGAGCCTGGCGCTGCTGCAGACCCTGGAGGCGGCGGTGCAGGAGGGGCTGCAGCCGCATCTCACGCTCTGGTTCGACCTCGAGCCCCAGGTCGCGGCGCAGCGCCGTGCCGAGGCCCGGGCGGCCGACCGGTTCGAGGCCGAGGACCTGGCGTTCTTCGAGCGGGTCCGCCAGGGCTACCTGGCGCGGATGAAAGCCGCCCCGGACCGGTTCGCGCGCATAGACGCCTCGCTCGGTCGTTCCGCGGTGGCATTGCGCGTCGCCCAGGCGCTGCGCGAGCGGCTCGATGGCTGACGACGCTCCGGTCGTGCCGGTCCTGCCCTGGCTCGCCGCGCCGCTGGTTCGCGCGCTTGAGACCCAGACCGCGCATGCCCTGTTGCTGCATGCGCCCGGCGGGGTAGGACAGTTCGAACTCGGCCTGCTGCTTGCGCAGGGCTGGCTGTGCGAATCGACGACGGTGCCGCTCGGCAAGCGTCCCTGCGGCACCTGCGCAAGCTGCCGGCTGGTCTCGGCGCATTCGCATCCCGACATGCTCGTCCTCGTGCCCGAAGCGCTGCGCGAAGGCCTGGGCTGGGCCGTGGCCGACGCGGAGGAGGGCGGCGAGGACAAGGCCGGCAAGAAGAAGCCGAGCAAGGACATCCGCGTCGAGGAGGTGCGTGCCGCGATCGCGCTGGCGCTGACGACCTCGTCGCGCGGTCGCGGCAAGGCGATCGTCATTCATCCGGCCGAGCGGATGAACCCGATCGCCGCCAACGCGTTCCTGAAGACGCTCGAGGAGCCGGCCGGAGATGCCCGCTTCGTGCTTTGCACCGCCGCGCCCGATGGCTTGCTGCCCACCATCCGCAGCCGCTGCCAGGCGATCGCGCTCCCGCTGCCGCCCACCGAGGTCGCGGCGAACTGGCTGCGAACGCAAGGGGTCGCCGAGCCGGAGGTGCTGCTCGCCGGTTGCGGCGGCCAACCGCAGGATGTGCTCGCGCTGGCGCAACTCGGCGTCGACGCCCCGGCGTGGCGGGCCCTTCCGGGCCGGGTGGCCGCGGGCGACGTTTCGGCGCTGCGCGGCTGGCCCTTGCCGCTGGCGATCGATGCCTTGCAGAAGCTCTGTCACGACGCCGCCAGTGCCGCCGCGGGCGCGGCGCCGCGCTATTTCGCTGTCGAGACCCTGCCGCGCCGCGCCGCCGGATTGGGCGCGCTGCTGCACTGGGCGCGCGAGCTGCGCCGCGTCGCCGAGTTCGCCGAGCATCCCTGGAACGCCGAGCTCGTCCTCGAGAGTCTGGTCGAGCAGGGGCGGGAAGCGTTGCAAACGCCGCGTTCGGCGCCCCTTCGCGGCGAAACCGACTCGCTACACTTGCGGCGATGAGCGAACCTGCAGCGACCGCCGCGACCAAGGGCGCCAGCCCCCCCGCGACGAGCGCGGCCCGGCCGAGCGTCATCCAGCTCGTGTTCCGCGAGAAGGGCGCGCTCTACGCCGCCTACATGCCGATGTTCTCCGAGGGCGGCATCTTCGTTCCGACCACGCGCGACTACAAGCTCGGCGAGGACATCTACCTCCTGCTCTCGCTGCCGGACGACCCGCAGCGCTATCCGGTCGCGGGCAAGGTCGGCTGGATCACGCCGGCCAATGCCTCGGGCGGCCGCACCCAGGGGGTCGGCGTCCGCTTCCCGGTCGACGAAAAGAGCCGCGCCCTGCGCGCCCGGATCGAGGAAACGCTCGGCACCTCGCTGTCGTCGGCCAAGCCCACGCAGACGATCTGAGCGGCGCGGATTTCCTCCGCGCGGCGCACGGCGATTGCCGCGACCAGCCATGTACGTCGATTCGCATTGCCACCTGAGCTTTCCTGAGCTCGCCGAGAGGCTGCCCGAGATCCGCGCGGCGATGGCCGCGGCCGACGTCGACCGGGCGCTGTGCATCTGCACCACGCTCGAGGAATTCGACCGCGTTCATGCCCTCGCCCTGGGCTACGACAACTTCTGGTGCAGCGCCGGCGTGCATCCGGACAACGAGGATGTGATGGAGCCGAGCGTGGCCGACCTCCTCGTCCTCGCGGCCAGGCCCAAGGTGGTGGCGATCGGCGAGACCGGGCTCGACTACTACCGCCTCGGCGAGCGCAGCGTCGCCGACATGGAGTGGCAGCGCCAGCGCTTTCGCGTCCACATCCGAGCCGCCCGGGCCAGCGGACTGCCGCTCGTCATCCACACCCGCAGCGCCTCCGCTGACACCCTCGGCGTGCTGCGCGAGGAAAGCGAGGGCCAGGCCGGCGGGGTGTTCCACTGCTTCACCGAGAGCGCCGACGTGGCGCGCGCCGCGCTCGACCTCGGCTT
>DATCGH010000446.1:0-3351 GCA_036509055.1 Caldimonas sp. | reverse complement strand
CCTTTCACGCCACCACCATCGTCTCGGTGCGCCGCAACGGACAGGTCGTGATCGGCGGCGACGGCCAGGTCACCCTTGGCAACGTCGTCGTCAAGGCGACGGCGCGCAAGATCCGGCGGCTGCACCACGACAAGGTGCTGGCCGGCTTCGCCGGCGCCACCGCCGACGCCTTCACCCTGTTCGAGCGCTTCGAGGCCAAGCTCGAGAAGCACCAGGGCAACCTGGTCCGCTCGGCGATCGAGCTGACCAAGGACTGGCGTACCGACAGGGTGCTGCGCCGCCTCGAGGCGATGCTCGCGGTCGCCGACGCCGATTCCTCGCTCATCATCACCGGCAACGGCGACGTGCTCGAGCCCGAATACGGGATCATCGCCATCGGCTCGGGCGGCTCGTATGCGAGCGCCGCGGCGCGGGCGCTGCTGCAGCACACCGAGATGGCGCCCAAGGACATCGTCAAGCGCTCGCTCGAGATCGCCGGCGACCTCTGCATCTACACGAACCAGAACCACACCATCGAGACCCTGGGATGACGAACCCGTCTTCGCCCGTGAAGTCCTCGATGACGCCGCAGGAGATCGTCTCCGAGCTCGACCGCCACATCGTCGGCCAGGGCGGAGCCAAGCGGGCGGTGGCGATCGCCCTGCGCAACCGCTGGCGCCGGCAGCAGGTCGACGAGGCGATGCGCGGCGAGATCACGCCGAAGAACATCCTCATGATCGGCCCCACCGGCGTCGGCAAGACCGAGATCGCGCGCCGCCTGGCGCGCCTCGCCGATGCGCCCTTCATCAAGGTCGAGGCGACCAAGTTCACCGAGGTCGGCTACGTCGGCAAGGACGTCGACTCGATCGTCCGAGACCTGGTCGACATGGCCGTGAAGCAGGAGCGCGAGACGGCGATGCGCCGGCAGCGCGCCCGCGCCGAGGACGCCGCCGAGGAGCGCATCCTCGAGATCATCGTCCCGGGCACCCGCGCCGAATTCGGCCTGGCGCCTTCGCCCTCGGCCGACAACACCGCCCGTCAGGTGATGCGAAAGCGCCTGCGCGAAGGCGCGCTTGCCGACAAGGAGATCGAGATCGAGGTGGCCGAGGCCAAGCCGTCGATGGAGATCATGGGCCCGCCGGGCATGGAGGAGATGACCGAGCAGCTGCGCGGCATGTTCGCCAACCTCGGCGGCGGCCGCAAGAAGGCGCGCAAGATGAAGGTCGCCGAGGCGCACAAGCTTCTCATCGACGAGGAAGCCGCCAAGCTGGTCAACGACGACGAGATCAAGCAGAGCGCGCTCGCCAACGCCGAGCAGAACGGCATCGTCTTCATCGACGAGATCGACAAGGTCGCATCGCGCTCGGAGACGCAAGGCGCCGACGTCTCGCGCCAGGGCGTGCAGCGCGACCTGCTGCCGCTGGTCGAGGGCACCACCGTCAACACCAAGTACGGCATGGTGAAGACCGACCACATCCTGTTCATTGCCTCGGGCGCCTTCCACCTCGCCAAGCCGAGCGACCTGATCCCGGAGCTGCAGGGGCGCTTCCCGATCCGGGTCGAGCTCGGCTCGCTCTCGGTCGACGACTTCGAGGCCATCCTGACCCAGACCCACGCCAGCCTGGTGAAGCAGTACACCCTGCTGCTCGCGACCGAGGGCGTGACCTTGCAGATCGCCCCCGACGCGATCCGCCGCATCGCCCAGATCGCCTACGACGTCAACGAGCGCACCGAGAACATCGGCGCCCGTCGACTGGCGACGGTGATGGAGCGGCTGCTCGACGACGTCAGCTTCGACGCGCCCAACCGCGGCGGGCAGACGATCACGATCGATGCGGCGTCGGTCGACAGCAAGCTCGCCGACCTGGCGAAGGACGTCGACCTGTCGCGCTACATCCTCTAGTCCCGGCGCACGCGGCCGGTGCTAGAACACCGGCTCGCAATGGACCTGGGTCTTGACCGAGTTGGCGATGAAGCAGGCGTCGTGGGCCTCGTGGTGCAGCCGCTCGATCTCCTCGCGGCTCGGCAGCTTCTCGCCCGAGAACTCGACCGCCGGATGGAGGATCACGGTGGTCATCGCCAGCCGGCCCGCCTCGTCCTTCTTCATCACGCCGGTGGCCGCATCGGCGTAGCGGTCGACGCAGAAGCCCGCCCGGGAGGCGATGTCGAGGAACCAGAGCATGTGGCAGCTCGACAGCGCCGAGACGAACGCCTCTTCCGGATCGACCGCAGCGGCATCGGAGTACGGCAGCGGCACGACATGGGGCGACGAGGAGCCCGGCACCTCGACGCCACCGTCGAAGCGCAGCCGGTGGCGGCGGCTGTAGCGGCGGCCGATGAAGTCCTCGCGGCTGGCATCGCCGCGCCGCCAGATCGTCTCTGCGGTGTAGTGCATCACGTTCGTCTCCGTGGGCGTCGCGCCTAGAGCGCCAGCCGCTTTGCCTGCAGCTGCAGCAGGCCGTCGAAGATCAGGGTCTCGACCATCTCGGCATGCAGCTCGGTGATCGAATCGAGCTTGACCGAAGCGCCGCCGCTCATGATCAGCGCCGGCTCCTCGCCGGTGTGACGATGGAGCTTGCGATGCATCCGCTCGACCGCGCCGGCGATGGCGTCGGAGCCGCCGCTCATCAGCGCATCGCTGGTGTTGGTGGGGAAGTCGACGGTCTCGCCGGTGGGCGCCTTGAGGCCGGCCGTCCCCATCTCGAGGGCGCGCAGCATCAGGCCGAAGCCCGGCAGGATCAGGCCGCCGAGGAAGCGGCCGCTGCCGTCGAGGGCGTCGATCGTCACCGCCGTGCCGACCATCACCACCAGCGCCGGGCGAGGGGTGCCCCGGGCGAGCAGCCGGTGGCGGGCGCCGATCATGGCCACCCAGCGGTCGACGCCGAGGCGGTTGGGATGGTCGTAGCCGTTGGTCACGCCGCAGGCCGAGGCCGAGCTCACCACCCAGGCCGGATCGACGTCCCAGAAGGTCTCGAGCTGTGCCTCGGCGCGGCGGCGGATGCCCTCGCCGGCAACGAGGCTGCCGAGCATGCTCGATGGCGCCGGCAGCTTCTGCCAGGCGCTTTCGGCCAGGTCGTCGATCGCCTCGAGAAAGACCGCGCCGTGGTCGATCAGGCCGGCGCCCGGGTGGGGCGCGGCGTAAAGCGCCCACTTGAGGCGGGTGTTGCCGACGTCGATGGCAAGAAACGGCATCGCCCGCTCAGGTCATCTTGCCGGCGCTCGGTTGCACGCTGCAGCCGCTGATGCGCCACGACTTGTCGGGCTGTCGCTCGAGGTTGTAGACGGCGAGCCAGAGCGCGCCGCCGGCGTCGGTAAGGTGCACGCCCTGCACCAGTTGGCCCTGCACCCAGGCCGGATGGAGAAAGACCACGG
>DATCGH010000445.1:0-4101 GCA_036509055.1 Caldimonas sp. | reverse complement strand
CCGCCGGCGGGGGGGTGGCAGTCGCCGTCGCGGGCGGCGCCCGCTTGCCCGAGAGCGCGAACCAGAGACCGCCGGCAACGACCAGCAGCAGCACCGCACCGATGCCGGCGAAAAGACCGGTCCGGCCCTTGCGCCCGACCGCCGCGCCCGCCGGCAGGCCGCCGACCACGGTCGCCGGCCCGCGGCCGCGCCCGGCCTTGCCGGAGTCGATGTCGCTGGGCGCCATGCCGAGGTCGCGGCGCAGGTCGTCGATCGACTGCGTGCGCTCCTCGGGCTTGACGACCAGGGCCCGGTCGATCGCCGCCAGGAACGACGGGCTGTACCGGCCCGCGCCGACCTGGGTCATCGGCACGTAGTTGTCGTTCATCAGCCGGCCGACGGAGGTCGGCGGCGTCTTGCCGGTGATCGCGTAATAGACCACCGCGGCGAGCGCGTAGACGTCGGTCCACGGGCCCTGCTTCATGCCCGGCACTTCGGCGTACTGCTCGACCGGCGCGTAGCCGGGCTTCAGGATCACCGTCAGCGCCTGCGTCATGTCGCCGATCACCCGACGGGCAGCGCCGAAGTCGAGCAGCAGCGGCCGCTGGCTGCCCTTCAGCAGGATCACGTTGTCAGGGGCGATGTCGCGGTGGAAGCACTGTTCGGTGTGGATCACGGCGAGCGCTTCGGTCAGCGGCTCCAGCAGCTCGCGCAGCCACTCCTCGTCGGGCGGCGCGCCCATCGCCTTGAGCTCGTCCTTGAGCGTGATGCCCTCGTAGAACGGCATCACCATGTAGGCGGTGCCGTTCGCCTCCCAGAAGCGGTAGACCTTGACCAGCGACGGATGGTCGAACTGGGCCAGGAGCCGGGCCTCGTTGACGAAGCTCTTCAGCCCTGCCTCGAAGGTCTCGCGGTGCCGCTCCGACTTGATCGAGACCTGGGTGCCGCCGACGCGCTGCGCCAGCGACGACGGCATGTATTCCTTGAGCGCGACGCGGCGGCCGAGAGAATGGTCGTCGGCGAGGTAGACGATGCCGAAGCCGCCCTCGCCGAGCACCTTGACGATCTCGAACTCGCCCAGGTAGAAGCCGACCGGCAGCATGTTGCCGCCTTCCGAGGAGGGCACGCGCTGCGGCGCCGGCGGTGGCGGCCGCGGCCGGATCACGGTGGCATCGCCGTCGGGGTCGAAGGCCCCGGCGGGCGGCAGGGTCTCGGTGTGCTCCGGCGCGATCTCCGTTCGCTGCGCCGCCGAGCCCGGCTTCGGCGCGTGCGACGGCAGGATGCGGGTCGCTTCGTCGTCGTCGTCGATGCTCATCGATTCACTTCGCTTCCTTGCCTGGCGGCTTGGCCGGCGGGATGCCGAACATGTCGAGGATGTCGGGCTCGGTGGTGCCGCCGTTCTCCGGCCCCGGCGCGGCCGGCGCCTCGCCGAAAGGAACGGTCTGCGGTGCGACTTCGAACAGCCCGAGCAGCTCGTCCTTGGCCGGCGCGCCTTCGGGCCCCAGTTCGCCGGCCTGCGAATCGCCGGCGCCGAACAGGCCCAGGATGTCGTCGTTTCCGGTCTGTGACGGCGGGCCGCCGGGCGCCGGCTCGCCGCCGGGAGCGAACAGGCCGAGCACGTCGTGCTCGGGGATGACTTCGCCCGGCGGATCGAGCGCACCCGCAGCCGAGTCGCCGCCGGCCTGGAACAAGGCGAGGATGTCGTCGTCGGGCAGCAGCTCGCGCGGTGCCGAATCGGTGGCGGGCGCCGCCGGCGCCGGACTGCCGAACATGGAGAGCAGGTCGTCGTTGCCCGCCTGCGGCGCCGCGGGCAGGAGGGGCGCGCCGAGGCCCATCGGTCGCGTCGCCAGCGGATCCTCCGCGACAGCCGCGGTGATCACGGCGGCGCCCACCGACCTGGCGCCGCTGCCGCCGGAGAACATGCGGACGAATTCGTCGAGGCTCGGCAAGCCATGGCTCACCAGAAGCTGCGGCCGGCCCGGCGGGTCGGCGATCCAGAGCGCGAGGCCGTGCATCGGCGGCCGCGGCGCCGGCGCGCCCGGCGGGGCGGAAAAGATCGCCGCCAGATCGGCCCGGCTGGAGATGCCGGCGACGTCGACGAAGCCGCCCCGACCCGCGATCGCCTCGGCAACCGCGCGCCGCACCGTCGTCAAGCGGTCCTCGACGACGCCGCTGCCCTGCGCGCCCGGCGGCGCCAGGTCGGCGAGGGCGTTCTCGAGATCGTCGATCGTCCAGTCGCCCTGGAGTGCGTCGAGCGCGGTGTCCTCGAGGCGATGCAGCCAGGCGAGCAAGGCATCAAACTCGCCGGCGAGATCGGGAAGGCGCGACAGCGAGGCGACGAGCGTCAGCGGGAAGTGGCGGCCGACTCGGTCGACCGAAGGCACGAGCACACCGGCGAAGGCGAGCTCCGGGCGGACCCCACGCAGCGCCCCCGGCGACAGCAGGAAACGCCACGCCGGCGTGTCGAGGTAGGCATCGAGCCAGGCTTCGCCGAAGGTGCTGCGCTGCGCCTGCAGGCCCTCGCCGAGCCAGAGGTCCCAGGGCTCGATGAAATCGGCCTCGAGGCGGCGCGACGCGAAGTCGCCGAGCGACGGCATCTTGCCGTACCACCCGGGGATCCGGGCGACGTCGCTCGTGACGTTCATGGATCGACGGGGGCCTCGCATGGCGTCGCCACCCAGCCTAGAGCGAACCCGGGCACCGGAACTGCTGGATCTCCTTCAGGCGGAAGGGATTGAAGACGCTGCTCGCCGTGACTTCCAGCCGGGCCTTGCGACCTTCGAGCAGCATCGGCACGACGAAGCGCTCCGGCTGCGCGGTCGGCTGGACGTCGAAGCGCTCGAACAGGCGGAACAGCGCCCACGGGCCGTCGAAGACGATCGTGTTCGTTCCCGGCGTCGTCGAGAGGCGGATCTGCGAGGCGACGCGGGTGCTCGGCCAGGTCACCGTCACCGGCGTGGTGTTGCCGGCGAGGAACTTGAAGACCGTGCCGTCGATCTCGAGGTTCATCTCCTTCAGGCCGTCTTCCATCTCGACGGCGCGGATGTCGACCTTGAACGAAGGCGTCTTGCCGCCGCTGCGGAAGAAGACCTCCTTGATCCGGGCCGCCCGCTGGAAGTCGACCAGGGCCGCGGCATTGACCGGCTTGGTGCCGTCGCCGGTCGGCTTGAAGCTCCAAGGGTTGGTGCCGGTGTCGACGAGCGGCGCCAGCTTCGCGCTGTAGAAGGTGTCGAACGCGCCGCCGGCGCCGAACAGCTGCGAGAAGTCTTCCGGCAATACGTCCGCCTTCGAGCTGGAGGTGAACGGATAGCGGCCGGTGATCGCCCGGTTGCAGAACTCGCTGATCGGCTTGAGCTCGCTGGTCAGGCCCTCGCGCTCCACGACCTTGCCCGAGGCTGCGGCCGCGCCTGCGACCTTCTCGAGCGCCGAGCGCGCCGGCTCCGGCAGCTGTCCCGCGGCCGCCTTGATGCGCTCGCCGCCGCCAGCCGGAGGCGGCGCCGACTTGCTCTTCTGTGCGGCATCGATGGCCGCCAGCTGCACGTAGACGTCGTTGAACATCTTCATGACCTCGTCCATCGGCGGCGGCGTGCCGGAGACGAGACGGCGGATCGGCTCGAAGTGATCGTCGACCATCTTTTCGAGCGGAGGCCCCGTCGCCGCGATCTCGGCGCCCGGCACCTTGACCTTGCCCAGCACCGCAGCCATCTCGCGCTTGGCCTGCTCGGCCTTCTGGTCGACATTGCCGACCTTGGTGCCGCTCGTCGAGCCGACCTCGGGCTTGGGCTCGACCAGGGTCGTCTCCCGCGCCACGCCGCGAAGGAACCGCACCAGCGGCGAGTCGACGCCCGAGAGCTGGCGCGTGACCTGCAGGCTCTTCTCGAGGCTGTCGAGCTTGACCACGCGCACGTCGGCGATGTACTTGTCCCAGATCTTGATGTACTCCTCGAAGTACAGGCGGCGAACCCGGTTCACGAGCTCCGGGTTCGCCTTGCCCATCGGCAGCGACTTGCTTGCGTCCGTGGGCCGCAGGCCGAGCACCCAGGTTTCCTCGGAGGCGAGCTGGCGGGTCGCCTTGTCGACCGACGTCTCGAACGCCTTGCGATAGCCCTCCTTGGTGAACAG
>DATCGH010000444.1:0-2352 GCA_036509055.1 Caldimonas sp. | reverse complement strand
CATGGTCATCGGCCGCCGCTTCATCGTGACGCCCTCGGACAGCCTGGCGGTGATGGCGGAGCACGCCACCCGCATCCCCGGCTATGCCGGCGGACTGAAAGGCCTCGCCCGCTCGATGCCGACCAGCCGTGCCGCCGATCGCGTCGCCTCGGCGCTCGGCATCGCCTGCCACGAGACGCCCACCGGCTGGAAGTTCTTCGGCAACCTGCTCGATGCCGGACTGGCGACGCTCTGCGGCGAGGAGAGTGCCGGCACCGGCTCCGACCACCTGCGCGAGAAGGACGGCCTCTGGGCGGTGCTCTTCTGGCTCAACATCCTGGCGTCGCGACCGGGCGAACCGGTGCAGGCGATCGTCCACGACCACTGGCGCCGCTTCGGCCGCGACATCTATTCACGCCACGACTACGAAGGCGTCGATCCGGGCGCGGCGAATGGCCTGATGCGGCAGCTGCGCGAAAGCCTCGGGGGCCTGCCGGGGCAGGGCTTCGATCTCGGCGGCACGAATCACTCGCGCGTCGTCCTGGCCGACGACTTCGCCTACACCGACCCGGTCGACGGCTCGGTCACGACCGGGCAAGGCATTCGCATCGGCTTCGACGACGGCGCGCGCATCGTCTTTCGCCTGTCGGGTACCGGCACCGAAGGCGCGACCCTGCGTGTCTACCTCGAGCGCTTCGAGGCCGATCCGGCGCGTCAGGAGGTCGCCACGCAAGAGGCACTGGCGCCGCTGATCGCGGCGGCCGAGCGCATCGCCGGCATCCGCGGCCGGACCGGCCGCGACCGGCCGACGGTCGTCACCTGACGCTCCCGGATCAAGTCGTCCGCGGCTCGCCGTTGTAGTAGTTGACGGTGACGGTGCGCCCTGGAGGCGAGGCCATCTGCACCCGGTGCTCGACGCCGCGGAACTCGTAGGTCACGTCGTAGTACTGCGGCGGGCCGCTGGCAGCGGTCGTTTCGCAGCGACGAACGTCGCGGGTGCTGTATTGCGAAGAGGTCCTGCTGTTGACGTTGGCGCCGATCGCCGCGCCGCCGACCACGCCGCCGATGGTGGCGATGTCCTTGCCGGTGCCGCCGCCGATCTGGTGACCGAGGATTCCGCCGAGGACGCCGCCGATCACCGCACCGGGCACGTTGTACTCGCGCTGCGGCTCGGCCACCTGCTGACGCTCGACCCAGCAACGCTGCTCGGGCGGGCCGACGACGGCGCGCACCGAGGTCACCGGCGCCCGGCTCAGCCGCTCGTTCGGGCGGCGGCGGTATTCATACGGCGTGTCGAGCACCGGCTGCGGCTCGTTCTCGTAGTGCTTGTCGCGTGGGGCGGGACGCACCGATGAGATCCGGTTCTCGAGACCCATGTTGCGCAGCGAGTCGTAGCTGCCGCGACGCAGCACGACGCAACGGCCGCGGTATTTCCAGTCGTCGCAGACTTCCCAGCGCCCGTTCTCGACCACGACGGACGACGCCTGGTCGTTGAAGCCGGCCTGCTTGAAATTCGAGACCGGCTGGTTGGTGGCGAAGGTGCGTCCACGGAAGTGTTCGGCTTCGTAGAAGGTGATCTGCGCCGCGGCATGGGTGCAGAAGGCGACGGCGGCGAGGCCGAGCAAGGGCTTGTAGTTCATGGTGGCCTTTCGCTGAGGACAGTGCTTCACCCTGAACGCAGCCGCCGGAGCGGCGCACGACAGGGGATTCCCGCACCGTACGCGCAAACCCTCGGCCGGCCAAGGGATCAACGCTGGCTGCGGCTGTAAGGAGGCTCCTACGCCTGCGCCGGGATCACTCGAGAAGCGTGGCGATCGCGGCATCGACACCGCGTTGGCCGCAGGCGATGCCCTGGGCCTGCATCGCCGCCTGCACGCCGGCGAGGCAGCCGAGCAGCATCGCCTCGTTCATGTCGCCGAGATGGCCGATGCGAAAGACGCGGCCATGCAGCGGCCCCAGGCCGCCGGCGACCGCCACCTGGAAGCGCTCGCGGGCGACGGTGCGCAAGGCCTCGGGATCGATGCCGGGTGCGACTTCGATCGCCGTCACCGACGCCGAGCGCGCTTCGACCGCGCGGGTGAAGACCTGCAGCGTTCCGCCCTCGCCCCAGGCGTTCACCGCGGCATGCACGGCGCGCGCGAGCCGGGCATGGCGGGCGTGCGCTGCGGCCAGGCCCTCGGTCTCGATCAGGGCGAGCGCGGCCTCGAGGCCGGCCAAGTGGGCGATGGGCAACGTGCCGCAGAACTTGAGGTAGTTCAGGTCGCTGCGCCGCCGCGCCCAGTCCCAGTAGAAGCGCGGCGCCGGCGTGTCGCGGGCCACCGCCAGCGCGCGTTCGTTGGCGGCCACGAAGGCGAGCCCGGGTGGCAGCATCAG
>DATCGH010000443.1:0-3651 GCA_036509055.1 Caldimonas sp. | reverse complement strand
CGCCCACCTCGCGGCGACCACCCAAGGCAGCAACTCGTCGATGCGGTTGCTCGGGTGATCGGCCAGGCACTCGAGTACATAGCGCAGGTAGCGCTGCGGGTTGATCCCGTTCAGCTTGGCCGTGCCCAGCAGCGTGTACATGACCGCCGCCGTGTGGCCGCCGGCGTCCGATCCGACGTGGAGATAGTTTTTTCTGTTATGCGAAGCTTCGCATAACAGAAATAAGGCGAACTCGGTGTTTATGCGAAGTCGTCGCCTGTTGCCTGCCTGCTCACCCTCGGCAGCGGGTGCGACGCGCGGCCGAGGTGCTTCGCATAGTCACAGCGATCGCAGGAACTCCAGCAGTGCCTTCGGCGGCCGGTATCGCGCCTGCTTGACCTCGGGTTGCTTCAAGCGCGCGAGTGCCCGCTCCTTCATGGCGAGGTCTGCCTCGACGTACATGTGCGTCGTCGACGGACTCTCGTGACCGAGCCACAGGGCAATCTCGCAGGGGTCGGAGCCGGACTGCAGCAGGCTCATCGCAGTCGAGTGCCTCACGACGTGCGGCGATATTCGTATGGTCTTCAGCTCCGGATATCTTGCCGCCGCAGCGTCGACGGCCAGGGCCAGCCGCTGGGCCACATTGGCGCGGGTCATCGTTCGGCCGTCGCGCGTCGGTAGCAGCGGCGCGTCGGCGCGGAGCTGCGGGTTCAGTTGCAACCACTCGCGCACCGCCTGCGCCGTGCTCTTCCATAGCGGCAGCGTGCGCTGCTTGCGTCCCTTGCCGTGAAGCCGAATGCTGTTGCTCGGCCCGAGCAACACGTCGGACACGCGCACGCCGATGATCTCGGAGACACGGGCGCCGGTGTTGAACATCAGGTTGAGCATCAGGCGATCGCGCTGCCCAACCCACGTGTCGGTTGCAACGTCGATGACGGCCAGCATCTGCTCGCGTGGCAAGAAGCCCACCATCTGGCGATCGAAGCGCTTCATCGGCACGGCCAGCGCCTGCTCGATGATGGCGAGGTTGGTTGGATCCCGACGCGCGGCGAACTTCAGGAACGATCGCACTGCCGCGAGCCGAACATTGCGGCTTCTGACGGAGTTGTTGCGCAGGACCTCGAGATGGTCGAGGAAGCCGGCGAGGAATTGGGCGCTCAGATCGGTGAGCCTGAAGCTGTGTGCCGACAGTGCACGAGCCTCCTCGGCATAGCGCAGCAGCAGCACGAAGGTGTCGCGATAGGACGCAACCGTACGCGGACTCAAGGCGCGTTGCTGCAGCATGTACGGACCGAAGAACTCCTGCACCAACGAGGCGAAGGTCGGGGTCGGCTGGTGGCTCACGATGCGCTCCCCGGTACCGTGAAGCGCTCGAACCTCGCGCCGATCGAGTCCATGAGCTCCGGTACGCCGCTGAGGTACCAGTACGTGTCGGAGATCTTGGCGTGACCCAGGTAGGTGCACAGCCAGAACATCCCGTGATCGATCGACTGGGCTTCCTCTCGCCAGCGTTGCAACCGCCGTACTGCGAAGGTGTGGCGCAGATCGTGGATGCGTGGGACCGGGTAGTCCCCGCGGGCCTGCCAGTCAAGATGAGTCTGCAGGCGCAGGAAGACGTTCTCGACCGTCCTCTTCGCAAGCGTGGCGCCTGCCTGAGATACGAAGAACGGCGCACCGGGCTCGGTGGCATGACAGCGGTTGCGGGATCGGACGTAAAAGTCCAGCGCCTGCACCACGCTGATGTGCAGTGGCAGGCATCGCGACTTGCGGAACTTGGTCTGCCGGATGGTGACTGCACCGGCAACCAAGTCAACATCGTTGATGGTTAGGTTCAACGCCTCCGACAGACGCAGTCCGGCCGCTGCGATCAACCCGAACAGCGTGCGATAGACCATTGGCCGTAGCCCGTCATGCGGCGTGAGGCAATCGGTGGCCCGCAGGAGCTGCATGAGTTCCCGGTCGGTGTAGATGTGCGGCACGAGACGCCGGTGCCCGCGGCCGAGGATGCCTAGCGGTGGGATCTCGGTGGCCGGCTCGAACTGGCGGTAGTACGCGGCGAAGGGGCGCACGATCTCCAGCCGACGTGCGGCTGTGACAGCGCTCGTGCGCTTCACGTGTTCACGAGCCCAACCAACGATCAGCTCTTGGGTCAAGGGACCGCGGTGGTCGCGTGCATCGGCGTAGCGGGCGAAGCGCATCAGCTCGGTACCCGGCGCGATCAATTCGAAGCCGAGCTTCCGACGCTCGTCCAGGTACTGCTGCACGGCCATGATCATGGATATGGCGCCGCTCATGCCAGGCTCCCAGGCCAGGGCATGGCAACCGCGCCCAGACGGACGAAGTCGACCTTGGCGTAGATGAGCGAGGTGTCCAGCTCACGGTGCCTCAAGATATCGGCGACCTCCTTGAGCGTGCCGCCGGTGTTGAGTAGGCGCCCCGCCAGCGTGTGACGAAGGATGTGCACGCGCGTGTGCGGCAAGCCGGCGCGCCGATAGGCCTCGCGAACGGCCCGCCGTACAACGCCGGCGCCAACCGGCACCTCCACCGGCGCAACGTGCCGAACGAAGATCCGCCTGCTCGTAGTCTGCGGCCGCTCCGACCGGATGTACGCTGCGATGGCCGAGCCGGTGGCTTGGGGCAGCGGCAGCATGTCGGCCCGGCGCGACTTGGCCTGGCAGATGCGCATCGTGCCGCCGGCCCAGTCGATGTCGTCGAGCTTCAGCGCGATGGCCTCGCTGCTGCGAAGGCCCAGATCGACCATGCAGCGCACGATCGCGTAGCAGCGCAGGCGAGAGGGAAGATCGGGCGGGAAGGCACCGAGCAACCGCTGGACTTCGGCCGGACTCAAGGTCTGCGGAAGTGGCGCCAGCCGCCAGCTCGCGGGCGACGCGACGATGGGCATCAGCCGCTCGACGCGCTCGCCTTCGAAGGCGCGGAAGCGCAGGTAGCTGCGCACGGCCGTGGTCGTCACGCCGGCGCTGGCCGTGCTGACGCGCGACAGCTCCTGGCGCAGGAACTGCCGAAGTTCATCAGGCGACGGCAGGTCGGCGTCGACTGTCATTGACGTCAGCGGCCGGATGATCGCCAACCTCCGACGCCGAGTGCTGGCGGTGAGGCCTCGGATCTGTTGCAGATGCTGATCGAACCGACGAAGCTGCTCATCCACGAAGCTGGGCGGCGGTGCGTCAAGAGAAACGCCCGTGGCGACGACAACGCTCTTGAGATGAGCCAGCGCCGCTTGCATGGTGTGGCCAGTTCGTTGCACCGGCCCGGCGCATCGGCATCGCACAAGATGCCGGTTGACGAAGCGCTCGATGTGCTGCTCGGCAGAGGCTGGCTCGAACCGTCGACGCGCCCAGTGCCCGAAGTGTGCAAGGCAGTTGAGATACAGCCGCACCGTGCGTGGTGCGTAGCGTTGCCTGCACAGGCGGTCCCGGTATGCCTGAGCAAAGGGACCAACAGTGCTGGCACACAGCCGCCGAGCCGCGACTGGTGTCAGCGCATCGAAGACGTCCATGAAGATCTCCTGAAGTGGCGTTGCCACATCAGGAGAAGCGACTTCTTATGCGAAGTCCAGGTACCGGTCATACGCCTGAAGCATCGGCGGCTCTTGGGGATCGGCGCGAGCTGGAAGCCCCCCTTCGCATAAACACCGAGTTCGCCTTATTTCTG
>DATCGH010000442.1:0-4049 GCA_036509055.1 Caldimonas sp. | reverse complement strand
GCCCGAGCTGGCGCGTGCCGAGGTGCCGGCGAGCGCGCCGACCCCGGGCGGCGACGCGCCGACCCCCGTGCTCGCCGGCGAGCCCGGCCTCGCCGACCCGCTCGACGACAGCCGCTGGAGCGTGCCGCCTTCGCTGCAGGCGATGCTGCAGCCGCTCGAGACGCTGCGCCAGCCGACCGGCGCGCTCTACCGGCTGCAGACCGCCGGCGGCTCACCGGCGTCGGCCGAGGGCGACGACCCGCGCGCGGCGCCGAACCGGATCGTCATCGACGGCAGCGGCGTCGACGTCGGCTTCTCGATCGATCTCACCATCGACCCGGCGCTGCAGGCGCTGGCGCAGAAGACCGCCGCCTGCTACACCGGCCGCCAGGCGGCCTGCCGCGCCCTCGGCCTGCGTCGCCAGGCCGACAAGGAGCAGCCGATCGGCGAGCCGCTGCTCGAGGGCGCGATGGTGCGGATGGCGGCGGTGGCGGTGATCGACATCGCCAGCGGCCGGATCGAGGCGCTCGCCGGCGCGCTCTCGCCCTGCGCCCGCCAGGAGGTCGATGGGCCCGGCCGCGACAAGTCCTGCGACCCGCGCCTGCCGTATCCGGTGCAGTACCGGCCCGATGCGCTGCTCAACCCGGCGGTGTTCCACGACGCGATGCCGGCCTCGACCGTCAAGCCGATCATGGCGGCGGCCTTCCTCTCCGATCCCGAGATCGGCGCCCGCTGGCTCGCCACCGAGCAGGCGGCGATGAAGAAGGACGCGATGCCGGCGCGCGACAGCCTGCGCGGCCAGCTGATGCGCTCCGATTCGGCGCGCTTTCTCGACCGCATGTTCTGCAGCGAGAAGGCGTACGCCAATTGCCGCCGGCCGTGGCAGGTGCAGGCCACGGCCTCGGCCTTCGGCTGGAACGCGGGATGCGCCGATGCGCGCAGCGACTGCGGCAAGCGCGACCTGCTGTCCGGCGCCACGCTCGGCGACGCCGGCGCGCTCTCGACGACCGAGGGGCTGACCACCCCGGTCGCCTTCGGCCGGCTGATGAGCGAGCCGCTCGCCGGCAAGGCCGGTGCGGCGATGCACCTGATGAAGCCGATGGCGCTCGATGCCGGCATCGTCCGCCGCTGCGCCGCCGGCGCCGACGCGCGCCGCCTCAGCGACGACGACTGGGAGAAGTGCCGCGGCGGCGCCGTCGTCGACACCGTCGCCGAGGGCTGGGGCCAGGGCCATGCGCGCGCCAGCGCCCTCGGCATCGCCGGCATGATGGCGACGCTCGCGGCCGCGGCCAACGGCCAGCGCGAGATGGCGCCGCCGCATCTCGTCGACGCCGTCCGCGGCGTCGCCTCGCGCCGGGCCGACGCGGCGCACGCGGCCGCGGCCGCCTGGCACCCGGCGCCGGCCGCGGCCCATGGCCTGTCGCCCGAGGCGGCGGCGGTGATCCTGAGCGGCCTGTCGTACAGCCACCGCAGCGGCACCGCGCGCACCGCCTGCGAGCAGGTGTTCGACGCGAAGCGCTGCCGCGACATCGACTGGCTCGCCGGCAAGACCGGCACGCCGAGCTTCCCGAGCGACGGCATCTCCCTCGACGAGCTCGCGCGCCTCTGCCCGAAGGGCGCCGAGGCGACGCTCGCGGCGCGCAGCGGCGCCTGCAGCTCCCTCCGGCCCTACAAGTGGTACGTCGCCGTCTGGCGCGACCCGGCGAGTCCCGCCGGCCCCTGGACCAAGGCGATCGCCGTGCTCACCGAGCGCAACTGGCTGCGCCAGACCGGCCAGGTGCACGGCGCCGGCGACCACGGCCCGAACCCCTCGGCCGAGATCGCGATGCAGATCGCCGGGCGCCGGGTCGGGCTGCTCTCGGGAGCCACGCCATGAATCCGGTGCGGCGGCCGCGAAACGAATACCTGCGATCGCCGCACGACGGCAGTGTCACGGTGCGGCCGCTGCCGCCGGCCCCGGCCGCACGCAGCGACCTGCCCGAGCCGCTGGTCTGGACCTTCGACGGTCCGTTCGAGCGCTGCCTTGCCGACCTCGAGGACACGCTGCGCCGGGCGATCGTCATGGTCGGCGGCGTGTCGCGCGTCGCCTTGCTGATCGATCTCTCCCTGCCGGCGCTGCAGCGTCGCGTCGCCGCCGGCGATGCGCTCCAGCCGGGCTGGGGGCGTTTTCAGGAACGTCTGGCGGGCTACGGCCTGCCGTCGCTGCCGCGGGTGCGCCACCTGAAGAGCGCCGGCCCGCTGGCGACGCTCGTCATCGCCTACCGCAACTGACTTTCTTCCATCGAAGGCTTCCATCATGTCGCTCAAGAGCTGGATCCTCCACGGTGTGCACCGGATGAACGGGCTGGCGGCGCGCAGCGACCTGCCCGAGCCGCACGCCGATGCCGACGCCCCTTCCTCGCCGCCGTCCTCGGCCGGCACGCTGCCGCCGCGGGTCGAGCGCGGCAAGCGCGTCGCCGCGCGCGAGCCGACGCTGGCGAGCGCCGAGCACCTCGGCGCCTACGGGGCACTGATCGATGCCATCCGCGACGAGCTCGAGCACTTCGTCGCCAGCCACGTGCGCCTGCACCTGGCGATCGCCGAGCGCGACCGCTTCCTCCTCACCGCCATCGGCATCGGCTGCGAAGCGTCCGAGGAGGCACGGCGACTCCTGCAGCAGTTCGTGCGCGAGTTCAAGCCGGAGCAGGTCAAGCGCTACCTCGCCCGCGAGGTGATCGGCGGCCTGCCGAACGCGGCGGCGATCGACCTGTCGCAGTTCGCCGGCCTGTTCGACGCCGACGCTGCCCGCGTCGCCGAGGAGGAAGCCGAAGGCGGCGAATACCGCGAGCTGCTCGAGGCGCTGCGCACCAAGCCCACCGCGGTGGCGCGGCCCGGCTATCGGGTGAGCGTGCTCGGCCGCTGGGTCGAGCTCGACCTGGCTTCGCGCACGACCGTGCCGTCGTCGGCGCCCTCGTCCGCGGCCGTGCCCGGCACGCCGCTCTCGGGCCAGCGCTGCGAGTTCGACGTCGAGGACGGCAGCGGTCGGCGCCGGGTCGTGCTGCACGGCGTGACGCCGGGGCGGCGCTACGTCGTCGGCAACGGCGAGGGCGCCGACATCCGGGTCGAGGGCACGTTCGCCAGCCGTCGCCATGCCGAGGTCTGGCTCGAGAACGGCAGCTGGTGGGTGGCCGACGCCGGCTCGACCAACGGCGTGCGCGTCGAGCCGGCCGGGCCGCTGCAGCGCGGCGCCTCGGCGCCGGTGACGGTCGGCGACACGCCGCTGCGGCTCGGGAGCGGACTGCGCATCGTCCTTTCGGCGCGCGCCGAGGGACCGGCGAGCGAGTACCCGTGGCTGGCCTTGCGGCCGGCGCAGGGCAGCCCCTCGATGGTCACGCCGATCGCCACCGCGAGCGGCACGCTGCGCACGCCGCGCACCGCGATCCTGGCGGCGCGGGTACCGCCCGACCTGGCGACGCCAACGACCCAGATCCTGCCGCCGGCGCGCGACGAGAGCGCGTTTCGCTTGACGCTCTCGCATGCCGCCGGCGTCCGCACGCTGCCGCTCGTGCCGGCCGCGTTGCCGGTGAGCGTCGGCCGCTCGCGCCACCAGACGCTGGTCGTCGACCGCGGCCACGAAGGCGTCTCTGGGCATCACCTCGACATCGTCGAGCTCGATCCGGACGGAGCTTGCGTCGTCGTCGTCCATGGCGACAACGGCGTGACGATCGATGGCATCGCCCATGCCGCGGGCGCGCGGGTGCGCTGGCAGCCGGGCCAGAAGCTCGTCCTCGGCGATGCCTCGCAGGCGCCGGCACCCTGCGTGCTCGAGCTGGCGTCGCCGCAAGGGGCCTGAGATGACGATGCCGTTCTCGTCCGCGCCGCGTGGTCTGGTGACGCCGATCGAGCCGGCGTCGGCGCGACTGGCGCGGGCGAGCGTCGCCCTGCCGCCTTCGGCGCGCGAGACCAGCTACAGCATCGCCTTCGGCCGGATCGACGTCGCGGTCGCGTCGTCCTGCGGCAGCCTGCACCATCGCAACGAGGATGCGCACAGCCCGGCCGGCCACCCGACGCTGCTGTTCGTCGTCGCCGAC